>JANOXZ010000076.1:0-6131 GCA_031418695.1 Synechococcales cyanobacterium VAR_35_metabat_10 | reverse complement strand
GCGGAGAAGTTAGGTGGAAAAGTAATAGTTTGTCAACGCTAGCATTAAATGGTGCAACTGTGATGTTGTCGCAATCTTTGGCATCCAAGAATATTGCCATTAATGCCATGTGTCCAGGGTGGGCCAGGACTGATATGGGTGGGGAATCGGCCACTAGATCGCCCGAACAAGGGGCGGATACTGCGATTTGGTTGGCAATCGAGGCACTGCGTAGTGAAACTGGGAAATTTTGGCGCGATCGGCAGGTGATTTCTTTTTGAATTAGTCGATCGATGTTTTAATAGTCACTATCTGCAACGCATAAACCTTTACATTTAATTCCATTACTGGCAGTTCTTTGACAATGTTGACAAAGAACTGTTTCGCTGTCTGGTGGAGGCGAAGATTCTGATGGAGATTGCGATGGGACTGACATAAATTCAAAGAGGAACAAGATTGCACCATTTTATCGCAATTTTAGGTATTAAGGGTGGTAGTCCAACAGCAGAGATTCTGGAATCGATCGCTGTGCTGTCATTTTCAATGATCGACATAGTACTTAACAAAACAAATAGGGGCATTGTGTGCCAAAATTTAAGTAGCGATCACTGAAAATCGAGGAACCCAACATGAATGGTAAGTGTCTTTGCGGTATCATAAGTGTCAAAACACCAAATAAAAAGATTGTCGATGCCTGTCACTGCGGAATGTGTCGGCGCTGGGGTGGTGGGCCAGCATTAGGTTTAACTTGCGGATCAGATGTGCAGATCGATGGCATTGAAAAACTCAAAGTTTATCAGTCTTCCGAATGGGCGGAAAGAGCTTTTTGTGGGGAGTGTGGTACCCATATTTTTTATCGGTTATTGCCCACTAACGAATATTTTGTCCCGGCAGGTCTTTTTCAAGATGGAGTGGAGTTTGAGTTCAAAGAGCAAATCTTCATCGATCAAAAACCTAGTTACTATGACTTTGCTAACCAAACGTCAAATCTGACGGAGGCAGAGGTATTCGCCAAATTCATGCCCGATGAAGATGCTAAAGGTATCTAATAAACCGCTATAGATAACGAAATTTAAATTACACAAGCGTTATTCACTCTACATCCAATCGATCGCGGCAATTCTCTAAAATGACCAAATCTACATCTACATAGGATTTGCCATCGTACTGAAAAGGGTTGTCGAGGTCACGGATCAGTAATAACAGGTAAAATAACGAGGTGAAAATGAGACTGGAAACAGTCAGATCTTCGCTGAAATGATTAACGTGAATTAGTAATAAAGAAATACTAGAGCTGCCCAAGAAAAGCCAGAGTAATACATAGATGGGGGGCAGGAAATCGGTGTCACGGATATTCTGCATTTGATAGCTGATCGATCGAATCCGCGCCTGTTCTCCATGCAATCTATTCACCGGAGTTAATCCAGCTCCCGAAATCATCAGAGCAAAGAGCGGATTAAGTTTATCGAGTTCTTGACTAATTGCTTGGAATTCACCATCTTGTTGCAACCAGTCTAAAATAGATTGGCTAACTTGCTTTAGGGCTTGTTGTAGTGGCTTAGGATCATAGTTAAGATCAGCCACAGCAATTGTGCGATTAGTATCAGTAATAGTTTCTAGAGAATTGACGATTTGCATTGGCAATCCTTCGCTGTTACGGTAATCGGCGAGAGTGTTGCTCAGGAGAATGGCGATCGCAAAAGTCGCGGCACTTAGCAATGATGCTGTCAAAGAATCAAAATCCCAGATTTCCCAGCCTAGCCAATGAATGGTTGCTTTCGCAGCGACAAAGAGTCCAGCAAGTGGCAATACCTGCAAGAAAATCCCCCACTGAAGTATTTTTGAAGAATTGACTGGGGTGGCTTTGCTGGAGGGTATGGAGTTAAGAATTGGTTGTAAATTTTCTGACATAAGGTAAGCGGCTTAAGTACTTAAAAATCACATAAATTGATTTAGCGAGAACCTTGCTGACAGCTATTGGAATGGAGCCAAGAACCGTCATTACTGTTGTCGATAATATCTTCGACAGTCATTAATAATAAACTTTACTGTGACATCATGCTACTCTGCGGTGATTTGGGTTTCAGGAAAATCCAGGTAATAGTAATATCAAGAGCTATTATGATTATTTTTTGATGCTTAAGCTAGATAACTTTAAGCATGATTTTGTTAAGCTCTAGCTGATCGAGTCATTCACAATCTAGTGAATGACTCGATCAGCTAATAGTTTATAGTGGACAAAATTAACATATTCGATCAAGTTATCCTAAACCGTAGGTAGGAGTTGTTCTAATGTTGAGTTCCTGGTTTTCCAGACAGTGGGATCGAGTACTGCATCCTAAACAGATCGCAATTTTTGAAGCTTGTTTAATCGGCTTGATTTCTGCGCTGGCAGCAGTAAGTCTAAAGCTGGCCATATCTGGGTTAGAAGTCTGGCGAGTCGGATTGACCGATGTTTTTCCAGCCTGGTTCATTTTACCGCTGATCGGCGTGGTTGGTGGCTGTTTAAGTGGATTGCTGGTAGAAAGATTGGCTCCAGAGGCTACGGGGAGCGGCATTCCCCAAGTGAAAGCAGCTTTAGGATATGTACCGATCGCCTTAGATCTACGAGTGGCGGTAGTGAAGTGGTTCAGCACTTGTTTATCGGTGGGTTCTGGGTTAGTCTTGGGGCGACAAGGACCAACAGTGCAGATTGGGGCAGCCTTGGCCGCTCAGCTTAGTAAATGGACGAATACTTCCCCTACCTATCAGCGACAGTTGATTGCGGCTGGGGCAGCAGCGGGATTGGCTGCAAGTTTTAATGCTCCGATCGCCGGGGTGTTGTTTGTAATCGAAGAACTTCTGCAAGATCTGCCAGATCTGACTTTGGGTACAGCCATTATTGCGGCAGTGGTCGGGGGCGTAGTGGCCAGGGGCATTGGTGGACGGGGGATGATCCCAGATTTGAGTAATTTCCATGTCAGCTTTTCGATCGCCGAGATTCCCTTATTAATTGTGGTGGGAGTGGTCGCTGGATTGTTGGGGGCTATTTGTAATCGTAGTTTGTTGGCTAGTCTCCAGATCTATCAAGATCGATTTCAGGGGCGATCATTGGCGCTAAAAGTAGCGGTGGCTGGTGGTATTAGTGGGGTTCTGGCGACATTTTTACCCCATGCTTTGTTATCTAGTAATGACTTAAAAGATTTTTTGATTGTGGGTGATGTGCAATGGCAAACTACAAGCTGGATTTTGTTGGGGCAGTTTGTAATGTGTTTGGTAGCTTTTGGTTCTACGGCTGCCGGAGGTATTTTGTCGCCGAGTTTAGTGATGGGTGCGGCTTTAGGTGATTTGATAGCTACTGGAATGCAAAGTGCTTATCATGGTGGACTAATTCCTTTTGATCTGGTGTTGAGTTCGCCTACTGTTTATGCCCTGACCGGGATGAGCGCGGTGTTTAGTGGTATTACTCGCCGCCCCATGACAGCGATCGCTATTGTGTGGGAAATGACTGCTAAGTTTGATTTGGTATTGCCATTAATGATTGGGTCTATAGTTGCTTATTTTGTTGCCGAATGGTTATTCCCCGATTCGCTCTATCAACATTTATTAGTGCGCCGAGGCATTAATATTGAGCTACCAGATGCTGTTGATCGCAAGTGGGAAGGCTTAACTGCTGCCGATATTATGCAGCGGCGGGTGGAAAGTTTAGCGAGTCAAATGCCCTTAGATGAGGCTATTCAAGCCTTTGCTCGCTCTCATCATCGGGGGTTTCCGATCGTTGATGGTGGGGCGTTGGTGGGAATTTTAACTCAAAGTGATTTGGCTGCATTGAAATCACAACCTTGGGATGGCAATACTCCTTTAGCCAAAATTATGACTAGGCGAGTCGTGACTGTCACACCTCAAGATCCATTAACTTCGGTATTGCATTTACTCAATCATCATCAGGTTAGCCGCTTGCCAGTAGTTGATGGTCGCAAGTTGGTAGGTATTATTACTCGTGCTGATATTATTCGCTGCGAAGCAGAGCGGGTCAGTAGTAACGTTAGCCCCCTCAAACCCCAGCCTCGGCCATCTTATTTGGTGTATCAAACTCGATCGCCTGCCACTGGCAAAGGAAGATTGTTGTTGCCTTTAAGTAATCCTAAAAAAGTTGATGGCTCGACTTTCGATCGCATGTGGCAATTAGTGATTGCGATCGCCGTAGAATATGACTATGAAATAGAATGCCTGCATACTATCGTGGTGCCACATTCTAATCTGCCATCTGAAACATCAGTGAATATTGCTGTAATTGGTCAACTATTGGAAAAGTTAACAGCTCAAGGAAAATCTCAAGGTGTTTCGGTGCATACCCAAGTGCGGGTGGCTCATGACCCGGCAACTACTATTTTAGAAACCATTAAAGAGCGACATATTGACCTGCTTTGTATGGATTGGCAGGGTAAAACCTCTGCGCCCGGTAGAATTTTTGGTAATACTTTAGATACGGCAATTCGCCAAGCGCCTTGTCCGGTGATGGTAATTAAGCTGGGTAAGAATTTGTCACTCGATCGCTGGTTGGTGCCGATCGCTGGGGGGCCAAATTCTAAGTATGCGCTGCAATTATTACCAGCTCTGACTACTTTGGGGGCAAAGCCCGAAATTCAACTCTGTCAGTGCTTTGATCCCAAACAATCTCCGGCAAACTTGCGCTACTTAGGTACTGCGGCTAACTTTGTGCGGCAGCTTGTTGATGTTCCTACTACAGTGATTCCGTTATATTCTGATGCGATCGCTGCGACGGTGTTGGATTTGGCTGCTGCGAAAGAATGTGATGCCATTATTTTGGGGGCAAGTCGGGAAGGTTTGCTCAAACAGGCCATGCAGGGAAATATTCCCGAGTCGATCGCTCGGGGTTCTGATTGCACAGTAATTGTGGTGCGGAAGGCAATTTCGGAATAAAAACATGGGAACCCCTTACCCCAGCCCTAAATTGATACCCCATAGGTCAAATGAAAAAGCCCAAGTATAAATACTTGAGCTTAATCAGACGAGACAAACTAAAAAAATACTTCTTCTAGATATATCAGTCACTAAAATGCTTTTGAACAGGTTTTTGCTCTGAAATAACTTGAGAGCAAAAAACGTTCTTAGTAGTTACGGTTGTAACCACCGCCGCCACCACGACGATCACCGCCGCCGCCGCCTCTGTCTTCACGAGGCTTGGCCTTATTGACCTTAAGGTCGCGTCCCATCCATTCTGCTCCGTCAAGAGCAGTGATAGCAGCGTCTTCCTCAGCATCGGTGCTCATTTCCACAAAGCCAAAGCCGCGCATCCGACCAGTTTCCCGGTCAGTAGGTAGCTGTACACGCTTAACAGTGCCGTATTCAGCGAATACTGCGCTGAGGTCATCGTCCTTGACCTCATAGGATAGATTGCCTACATAGATTGACATATATTTTCTCCAAAATCAGAATGGTGTATAGAGTGGGATTTCGGAGAGAAGGCTGCCAATGCAGAACGTAAAAAACTCGTCGATACTAGAAACAAACAATTTAACCGATACATACTCTTAACTCGAAAATTATAGCACCCTACTTCTACTTTTGTCCTGCATCCTTAGATACAAAGATTTCCTATCTATCAAATTGAGTATTTATTCCTAAAATCTTTACCAGGATGTGCTGAGTGGTGCGAAGTAGCTCTGATCTATACCCAGCAATGTATACATTGTCTAAAATCCCATGATTAATAGAGCTGTTGCCTGGTTTTTGAGATGTTAATTTTTTTTAGATCGATCGATGCCATGATCAAACTTACCAGCAGTAACTTGGCGAAAGGCTGATCTTTTGCTACCATTGTCATTCGGCGGGTGATTAGCTCAACGGTAGAGCAGTTGACTCTTAATCAATTGGTTCCGAGTTCGAATCTCGGATTACCCATCTATACTAGAAGCCACTCAAAAGCATGAGTGGCTTTTGTTTTGGATTCTAGAGATGATCGACACTTGGCTGGCTGACTTGTAATATGCCCACTTATTATCTAATCTCTAAATAGGTAAATGGGTGAGAAGTGGGTGATCGATATGAGCATACGAAAAGCGGTCAAGGTGTCCACTCGGGTTAATCGGGGTTTATTGCAGTTGGTTTGGGTCTACCCTCCAAAGGAAAGGAACTACCTCAGTACCGGT
>JANOXZ010000075.1:0-3680 GCA_031418695.1 Synechococcales cyanobacterium VAR_35_metabat_10 | reverse complement strand
TTCTGCCCCTAACTATTTGGCAGCGCTGGTATCAAGGCAGCGGCTTCGATCCGGTGGTCGATCGACAAGAACTAGAAACTGATCGAGATCATAGAACTGGGCAACTTACTGATGCTGGCACTTTTAACTACAGTCAAAATTTTAAAAACCAAATCTTGCCCAAAATTGCTGTTGATCGCATCCATCAGGGCACCAATTTCTATCATAGTGGCTTCACTTACTTCCAACCGGGTAGCGGACTGTATTTCTTGTTTCACATGCCTACAGCAGATGAAGAATTATTAGACCAGCTCAAAGCTGCACTGCGATTACTTGCTGATGATGGCATTGGTGGTGAACGATCTAGTGGTGCTGGTCGCTTTGAGGCTACTTGGCATGAGTTACCTTCTGAGTGGGATGCTCTAGTTCATCAATCGATCGAGCAACCCAGCTACGCTTTAATGAGCCTTTTTTGGGATCAACCAGAAACTTGCATTCAGCTAGTAGCCGACCCAAATGCCCGTTACCAGCTTAAAGAACGAGGGGGCTGGCTATCTGCTCGATCGGGGCGACAACTCCGTCGTAAGTCTGTGCGGATGTTTACTGAAGGCTCTGTCTTTGGTCAACCACCTCAAGGCCAACTAGCGATCGTCACTCCCAAAGAATTACAAGGCAAAAACCATCACCCCATCTACCGTAGTGGCGTGAGTCTCAGTTTACCAGTTCATCTGTAACCGCCATGAATGCACCCACCCTCAGTTACCCTCTGCCAACTAGCACGATCGAAGTACGCAAAATAAAGCTCACCAGCCCTATGCTGCGGATTGGGGACAGAGTTAATAGCCTCAGTCCTTTTGAATATGTACAGTCTGGCAAGCAGGTCTATATTCCTGATGCTGATCTGTTAGCGCGGGAGCTATATCAGCGGGGGCATTTGCCAGAATTTTTAGAGCGGATCGAACAACGCGAAGATCTGACCACTTTACTCGATCAAGCTTTTGGTGATGACTGGGCAAAAATGACCAACAAAGATGGTAGATCAATTTTCCCTACTCGTTTACAAAAATGGACAGAAGACAAAATCACCGATCTACGCCCAATGATTCGGAATGGCTTCGGACAACTGTATATTCCTGGTTCTTCCATCAAAGGCGCAATTCGTACCGCCATTACTTATTATTTACTCAAACATGGTAATCAATTCAAGATTCCTAAAGCTCAACAACCCAGCGACTTAGAGAAAATAATTCGCTCTCGAATGAAAGCTCCTGATTTCCAACGCAAATATACACATGCTCGATTTGATGATGAACTATTGATCGATCCATTGTTTACGAACTACCAACTAAACTACCAAGATCAACCTGTGGCTGTGAGACTCGGACCTAACACCGATTTTATGCGGGCAGTAAAAATCTCTGATTCTGCTCCCTTGCTAGAAAAAAGCGTTAATCTCAAAAGTGGCAATACCCGCCGCGACAATGTAGCGATCGCTGCTGCTGTTACAGTCTCTAGTCATTTTGGTGACGATAAAGCTAAGCGCAGAGCCACCATTTATGCCGAAATGGCACTAAGAGCCAATACCACCTTCACTATTACTCTTGATCGACAAATGCTGTCTTGGTTTAAGCATCAGCAAGAAATGAAGATTCCCTTTGATTCGATCGATGACCTGCTCAGGATTTGCCAAGAGTTTGCCCAGGAACAATGGGATGAAGAGCATGACTACTGGGAAGCAATCCAAAACAATGCCAACCGTGATCACCAACTAGATTTCGATGATATTCGGGCTTGGTATGAACCAAAAGTCAGTCCTTATAAACTACGCCTTGGTTGGGGAAGCGGCATGAATGGCACGACGATCGGCCTTTGTTTACCAGAGGATTTACGCCAAGAGATCCGTGACGCATGTGGGATCAAGGCTCCGGGTTTTGCTGCGCCTAAGTCGCGGCGCACAGTGACTAATGTGCATGGTGAAATTAAATATCCCCTAGGATGGGTGAAATTGGAGGCGTTGTCATGAAGCTGATTCGCGCTAGCTGGTTGCTGTTGATCGATGAACCGGTGTTGTTGCCTCGTACTTATGGTTTGGCTTTGATTCAAGATTTGCATGGCAAGATGCAGTTAGCGTTGGGCGATCGGGCTATTCCCAACGTTGCTTGTTCTGGTCTGGTGGGGAAAAGCAGTTTTGTGGAAGATTTTATTTCACTGTCTCCAGATGTGCCTTATCAGCTTATTTTATGTGGTTTGGATGCAGCGGCAACTCAGGCAATTATGGAGTTAGATTTAGGGGATACTTTGCAGTTGCTGGGGGCAGAATTTACTGTGCAGCGGCAGCCAGATGAGGTGACTAGTTATGAGCAGCTTTATCATGAAAGTATTGTGCTGGAGCCACCTCTGGTGAACAGACATGGGCTAAAATTTCTAACTCCTACGGCTTTTTCGCAGAATCGTAAATATTTGCCTTTACCGTTGCCTAGTTTGATGTTTCGGAGTTGGTTGGAGCGCTGGAACCATTTTGCTGAGGTTTATTTGGGTGGTGATGAGTTGTTGGAGTATTTGGATCGATCGGTGGCTATTCAGCAGTTACGGATTCAAACTCAACCAATAGCGATTCAGCGCAGCCGAATTCCTGGTTTTATGGGCACGGTGCAGTTACATTTATTATCTTCAGATCCTTTACTTGGCAATGTTGCTAGTTTACTATTGCAGTATTCTAGATTTTGTGGCACAGGTATTAAGACTCGTCTAGGTATGGGTGCTACAGATTACCTGATTCCAACACAAAGTTAATCTCAATCTTTTTTAGGAGAGTAAAAAATGGCTGCCTGGTCTCTTTCAACAATTTTGGCCAAACTACATGAGGACATAGAACGCAAACTGGAAACTGTTCGAGAAAGTTTAGATCATCCTGTTACTAAAGGTGATGCTAGTGAATCTGTATGGCTAGAACTGTTTGAAACATATTTACCTGCTCGTTACCAAGCTAAAAGAGCTTTTGTAGTTGATAGTTTGGGGAAATTTAGTAAACAAATAGACGTTGTTATATTTGACAGACAATATTCACCATTTATCTTTAATTATCAAAATCAGCTCGTTATTCCAGCAGAAAGTGTTTATGCTGTGTTTGAAGCCAAACAGACTATGAATGCTGAACATATTCATGCTGCTCAAGACAAAGTCAATAGTGTTCGCAGTTTACACCGAACAAGTCTTCCTATTCCTTATGCTGGAGGAGTTTATCCGGCAAAACCACCTATCTCTATTATTGGAGGGTTGGTGACGTTTGAAAGTGATTGGAAACCTGCTTTTGGTGAACCTTTTAGAAAGGCAATGACTGACAATGATCCCAATCATTTTTTGGATATTGGCTGTGTTGCTGCACATGGATATTTTCATTTGAATGGGAATGGTACTCATGATGTATTTAATGGGAATAAACCTGCAACTGCTTTTCTTTTTAAACTTATTTCACAGCTTCAATTTAGTGGCACCGTACCTATGATTGATGTTCAGGCTTATGCTGATTGGTTAACAAAGTAAATTCTAAATGAGATCGGTTCATTGTACCAACACGCTAGTCGAAACTATGCACTTTTAGTGCAAGGCTTTAGCTGCTACACACCGGCCATCACAAATGGAGGTAAAGTGTAAGGGTGAAAAGGAGAAGAAGATGAGTGAGCAAAGGCGCGGTAGCCATA
>JANOXZ010000074.1:0-5100 GCA_031418695.1 Synechococcales cyanobacterium VAR_35_metabat_10 | reverse complement strand
GCCTGAGCAACCTCTTTGGCCGATTGATAGCGAGCAGCCGGACGATAGCTCATCATCCGCATCAGCACTTTGGCAAACCAAGGGCTGATGGTAGGCAGCCATTGCTGCCATTTCCAGCTCATGCTGGACTTGTCGATCAGGCTTTCTGGCTTGCGCCCGGTCATCATTACTACGGTGGTCACAGCTAGGGCATACAAGTCGCTGTTAGCATAGGCTTCACCAGTCTGTAACTGCTCGTTGGGGGCATAGCCCGCTTTGCCGACAGTGGTGCCTTGTTCGCCCACATCACCTTCGGCTTCTAAGTTTGTCACTCCGGCTTTAACCACGCCAAAGTCAATGAGTACGGGTAATTGATCACTTTCGCGGCAAATAATATTATCTGGAGAAATATCTCGATGAATAATGCCTTGAGCATGGATATTTTCCAATACTGGCAACATATTCTGCAAAAAAGTAATGGCTTCTTGCTCAGTAAAAGTGCGTGATTCACGAATTCTTTCGCCCAAAATTTTGGCGTAAGTCTTCCCTTCCGCATACTCTTGAATCAAAAACAGCCGTTTTGCTTCTTCAAAGTTGGCTCGGAAGCGGGGAATTTGGGGATGATTAATTGCATATAACGCTTCGGCTTCTCGTTTAAAAAGTTCGCGGGCTTTCCGGAGAGAATCGCGCCCCCGTTCGTTGGGAGTAAACTCTTTTAAGACACAAAGTTCATCGAAACAAGCTGTATCCTGTGCCAGGTAGGTACGACCGAATCCGCCTTGACCGAGGATTTTGGTCACTCGATAACGCTTCTGGAGCATCGTTCCTAGAGGAATGGGTGGTTGCATAGCTGAATCGATCGCCCTCAATAAGGGAAAAACATAACTGGAAGATACGCCAAGAATCTTAGACTAACTAAGCTGCATAGATTGTTCCAGTGGTAGGATACCAAGAAATGGCTGGGGTATCTAACATTGGCAAAAAACACTTTGTGTTTCCATTCTAGCGGTTGCAGTCATAGATTTCTCTCCAGTATCATACCCATAGATTCCACCTTAATTAATAACTGCCCAAATCATTAGTATTTTTAACTAGCATCAGATTCGCAATTCCAGAGACTTTTATGCATATTTTGCCTATGCGCATTTTGTTAGTAGACGATGAGCAAGAACTAACCAATCCTCTCAGCCACCTGCTGCAACAAGAAGGCTATCAAATTGACGTAGCTGCTGATGGTCATAGAGGTGCTGCATTGGCGATCGAGCATGTTTATGACCTGTATATTTTAGATTGGGTGCTGCCAGGTAAAAATGGCATTGAGATTTGCCGCAGCTTGCGATCGACTGGAAACACCAAGCCGGTACTGTTTTTGACGGCTCAAGATACCCTCGATGACCGAGTACGGGGGCTAGATGCTGGTGCCGATGATTATTTGGTGAAACCCTTTGAGCTACGAGAGCTATTAGCCAGAATTCGGGCTTTGTTGCGGCGGGGACAAGGCAGTGAGCTGCTTGATAACAAAATTCAAGCCGCTGATATTTCTCTAGATCCCGATAGCCAACTGGTCTATCGATCGGGCAAGACGATCGAGTTATCAGAAAAAGAAGCGCAACTCTTGGCCTACCTCATGACCAATGTCGGTCGATTGGTCACTCATCAACAAATTCATGATCAGCTCTGGGGCGACAGCGGTGAACCACCCAGCAGTAATGTCTTGGCGGCATTGATGCGGCTTCTGCGGCGGAAGCTATTGATCGACGGAATGCCGGAACTGATCTATACGGTTTATGGCAAAGGCTACCAATTTGGTAGCCCTTAATGATTTTATTGGTTGATGATTTTTTAGCTAACGGCTCGATCTATTACCCACTGCTGAATGCCACTAGCCAAAACCTTGGCCAGTCGCTGCTGGGTAGCAGGCTGAGCTAGCTCTGTCACTTCTTCTGGTGCTGTCATAAAGCCGATTTCTAGTAACACTGCGGGCGCACCAGTTGGACGAGCAACAGCAAAGCTCTTTTCGATAACCCCATTGTTATTTAAAATTGGTCGTTTGCCTTCCCGAGCAAAATAGCTCAAGATGCTGGCTGCCAAATTTTGAGATTGGGGATGATACCAATAAATAGAGGCTCCTCTGGCTCCTACTCGACCACTAGCAGAAGCATCATGATGAATAGAAATTGATATGGCAGGTGCTATTTGGTTGATGATTACCTGTCGATCATCCAAGGATGGATTTAGATCGGTACTGCGGGTCATGGTGACGATCGCACCGCGTTTTTGTAGTTCTTGTTGTAGTTCGAGAGACAATTGTAAATTTAAGGTTTTTTCCATGTAGGTAATGCCTTTCGCGCTACCTAATGCCCCAGAATCTTCTTTGCCATGGCCAGGATCTACTACAACTTTGATCCCTTTGAGGGGTTGAGAGATATTGGAGGTGATTTTGGGAGGCTGGCGCAGGGCTAGCACTAAGCTGTTTCCTTCATAGCGTAATCGGTAGCCCCATTGTTGTTTCGGTTTGAGTTGAAAGTTGAAACGGATGGCATCGGTGCCGACTTTTTGCCAAGTGGCTCGATCAATTACAGGGCTGGTGAATTTGACGGTACTAGCCCATTTTTGAACTCTGTTGTTTTCGGTGAGGGTCTGGATGGTGCCGTTGGTGTCGTGGAAGGTGAGGCTAAATGTTCGATCGGCTTGGGCTACTTGGATGGGTACTGGGCTGCTGAGGGGAAAAACGATTTCGGTGGCTTCGGCTAAAGCTCTGGTGCTGACGCTGGTGAGCTGGGCGTTGACTAAGGCTGGAGTGTTAGCCAAAGTTAATTCTGAAGATTCGATCCAGGCTCCATAGTCTAGCTGTGACCAAGGTACTGGTTGACGCGATTTATTAGGACCTTCGGCGGTGGCAATAACTCGTGCTTTGGTGCCTTTGGGTAAGGGGGTGAGGCGTGCGCAGTCATCGTCGGGACCAAGTCTGGCTACACCGGCATCTTTGATTACTTGGTATACAGGAAAGCTCGATTTGTTGGTGATGGCTGGTTGTACTAATCCGGTGGCGCACACATTAACGGGGGTATTGGTTTCTGCGGGTGGGGCTTGAGCAACGGTCGCAGATGACCATAAACCCACTGCAAAGTAGGTGGCAACAAATAGTCCAATGAGCATTGTCCAGGGTTTACGGCTACTGAAGATCGATCGATGCATATAAAAATCTTGTTTTAGAAGAGTAGTGGATATATTAGAGCCAACCGACGCTATTGGGCAATTTAAGGTTCCGAATATAGATCGGCCTTATCTGCTAACATCAAGGAACATGCTTTTTTAGTTGTGTTCATTCTGATGTCGATTCCCCCATTTAATGAGCTTGGCTATCTGCCGCCAGGAGTTTATGAGATTTCTTGGTCTGAGCTGATGGAAAGATTTGTGACTAATTCCCATCGGCAGAGATTGGCGACAGGTTTAGCAGCAGCTTTACGAAAGCTAGGAATAGCTGGTTGTCGAAGGGTTGTAATTGGTGGAAGTTTTGTGACTAACAAGGAGTATCCCAACGACTTTGATGGTTGGTATGAGAGCTTTGGTTTAGATCTCAATGTTCTCGATCGATTATTCTTGGAGGATTCTAGGCTACAGTTTGAAATACTTGGTGGGACTCTCTTTGAACCGCCGAACTATGAAGGTTTTTTTCAGACGGAGATGGGCGACCAAAGGGAGTGATTGTGTTGGATCCCAAGGAAATGATTATTCAATCAGGAGCAGGGTCATGATTCAGAATGAGCGGCAGTATAGAATTACTCAAACAAGACTGCGAGAGTTTGAGGCAGCATTGGCGGCTGTTGATCCTAACGATCCAAAGTTACATCCTCGTCAAGTTATAGGGCGGGTAAATAGCTATAATTTGACGATTAGTGAGCTAAGACAGGAAATTGAGGAATATGAGCAGCTTAAAAGTGGTAATGTTTTGACTTTTGCCTTGGCCTCGATCGATGATTTACCAACTACTTTGATTAAAGCGAGAATTGCTACTGGCATGACTCAAAAGGATTTGGCGGAAAAAGTTGGGGTGCAGGAGCAACAAATTCAACGGTATGAAGCTAGCCATTATGCTTCGGCAAGCTTCGATCGGCTCCGGGCGATCGCGGGTGCGTTGCAGCTAGAAATTACTCAGGCGGTGATGCAGTTTGAGGCTCAGTCTTAGGTGATTTCTCTCAAACAAAATACCAACTATTTTAAAAGTTTAGTTGGCTGAGCGGTGTCGAAGCCAACGACAGCGGTGTACTTATTCATGGAAATCACCTTAGTTTTAATAATCTCTACTCAGTCGATCAATTTCTGGCCAAAAATGCACCTAGATCGAACAACCAATTATCACCAACAATTAATTCTAGTTGTTTAAGCAGCTCTGGCAAAAAGTAGTCTGGGTCGTTGAGGCGATTTTTGGTGATCCAGTTGTCGTAGTCGGCTTGGGTTTCAATGCATTGTTGCTGGGCAGCATGGCTGATGATGTTACTGCTGAGTTCGGTGAGCTTTTCGAGTTCGGGGTGTTGGTAGTTATGGCAAAGATAAATGGCGGTGGCACCGAGTAGTGATTCTAGTCGATCACCAGCAGAGATTTTACCGTAAATGTATGTGATGAGGGTAATAACATCTTTAAGGTTGGGCAAAAGTTTAATCATAAGCCAGAGAGATTGAGCAAGATAGCCAATAGATTCCGGTTCATCGTTGTTTCCTAGGTTGCTCAGCACAGTTATTAGATCGCTATAGCTACCGATCGAACCTAATAGTACTGCTGCTTCTAAACATAGTTTTTGGACTTGAGCAGTATCGCCTTGTTGATGTGCAATAGCAGCCATCTGCGCCAAAGAAGCCGCTTCCCCTTGCCGATCGCCGATTTCTTTTAGTATCTCGATCGATTGCTGAGAGAGAGTGAGGGCTTGGGGTAGGTCTCCTAATGTTTTGTAAATTATCGACATCACATGCAAAGAAGCCGCTTCCCCTTGCCGATTGCCGATTTCTTTTTGTATCTCGATCGATTGCTGAGAGAGAGTGAGGGCTTGCGGTAGGTCTCCTAATGTTTCGTAAATTATCGACATTTGATGCAAAGAAGCCGCTTCCCCTTGCCGATTGCCG
>JANOXZ010000073.1:0-3230 GCA_031418695.1 Synechococcales cyanobacterium VAR_35_metabat_10 | reverse complement strand
TTTTCGCCTTCCAGCTTACCTACAACAGTACCGGAGTGCAGGTGGTCTCCACCAGACATCCGTAAGCACTTCGCCAAAACGCGGAAGTGAATACCGTGATTTTTTTGCCGGTCAATAACTGCGTGCATTGCGCGGTGAATGTGCAGTAATACGCCGTTGGCTTGACACCACTTCGATAGGGAAGTGTTGGCAGTAAAACCACCAGTCAAGAAGTCATGCATAATGATAGGAGTGCCGATTTCTTTAGCGAATTCAGCGCGTTCCATCATTTGCTCATTGGTAGGAGCAGTTACGTTCAGGTAGTGACCTTTAATTTCACCAGTCTCAGCCTGAGCTTTCTCGATCGCCTCTTGAACGAACAAGAATCTGTCTCTCCAACGCATGAATGGCTGAGAGTTGATGTTTTCATCATCTTTAGTGAAGTCCAAACCGCCGCGCAGACATTCATACACTGCACGACCGTAGTTCTTAGCAGAAAGACCAAGTTTAGGCTTAATAGTACAACCTAATAAAGGACGACCATACTTGTTCAGTTTGTCGCGCTCTACAGTAATACCGTGAGGAGGACCTTGGAAAGTCTTCAGGTAAGCAACAGGAATCCGTAGATCTTCTAGACGAAGAGCACGCAATGCTTTAAAGCCGAATACGTTACCAACCAAGGAGGTCAGCATGTTGGTTACAGAACCTTCTTCAAACAAATCCAAAGGATAAGCAATGAAGCAAAAGTACTGGTTATCTTCACCAGCAACTGGTTCGATGTGGTAACAGCGACCTTTATAACGGTCTAGGTCGGTCAACAAATCTGTCCATACGGTAGTCCATGTACCGGTGGAGGACTCAGCCGCTACTGCCGCAGCAGCTTCTTCAGGAGGAACACCAGGTTGTGGTGTCATCCGGAAAGCAGCGAGTAAATCTGTGTCTTTCGGAGTGTAATCGGGCGTGTAATAAGTCAGTCTATAATCTTGTACACCAGCCTGGTACCCAGATTTAGCTTGGGTTTGGGTTTGGGTATAACTCATATCTTCCTACCTTCAGGAATTAGTTAGCAATTCATACAGGTACAAATATAGCAGTGAAGGTATAAGTTTGAATTTTAATCTTTCTTAGTAAATCATAAGCATTACTTATACTGTTCCCGGAGAACATTCTGATCCCTAAATCAGATGTACTTTGGACTGTTGGAGTAAAGGTATAACGATCGGCAGTAAAGCCCTATACATTTCACGATCCAGAAAATTATATGTAGGGTGGGCAGTGCCCACGAGCTAGGTTTCTGGTTTACGACGACACACCGCATTATTTGCTAAAAGCTGCTGCGAGACTAGGATCGATCGCCGTTTCATAAAAGAAACATGCAAACCCCTGAAATTTCCCGGCTTCTACCGCAGCTATTTGTTCTTGGACTAACTGGAGTGGCTGTACTTTGCCTTTTAAGCCCGTGAGAATCCCGATCGAAGTCTTGTGTTTAATCGCCTGTAGCTCTGGCTTCGCTAACTCTCCCTGAAACCCCTTTAAGTCGTAACGATAGACTTGTATCACCAATTCATCTACTAAGTCTAGCCACTGTGCCCAGTCCATCCGGTAGTTATTGATCGAAAAACGTAGGGGATTAGGGGCAACCGAGATTTGCAGCTCGGGGCGGAAGGCTTTGATTTTGTTGACAGCCGATCGAAAATAAAGAGTTAATTGATCTGTTGACCACTCCGCCCAGCTCTGACGCTCTCCGAATGGCCAAATACCAGTCTGAGACTGGCGATAGAAAGCTTGGGTCGCTGGGTCAAATCCGAGTTCGATCGGCCAAGCAAAATGGTCATCGAACTGCACACCATCAACGTCATAGCGTTGCACTAAGTCTGCCAATAGCTCATTCATTCGCTCCGATACATCAGGGTCGCAGGGGTTTTGCCACACAAAGGGGTCTAACTGAGCACTGGTGGCTTTGCGGCGTTGGGTGGTGCCGGTATTGGTGAAGGTTAGGGATCCAGGATATTTTTGAGCCATGCCGCAATCTGGGGGCAGCATCAGGCCATATTCCCACCAGGCGATTACTCGCAGGTTGAGACTTTTGGCGATCGGAATCAGTTCAGCTAAACAATCTCTGCCCACATAAGGAGAATTGGGCAAGGTGGCGCAGCCGGTATGTTTAGCGGCAACTTCGCTGGGATATAGGGTATGGCCACGATGCCACACTGCGGGATAGATGGTATCAAACCCCAATGTTTTGAGCTGTTTTAAGCCCTGCTCAATGTTTTCTGGGGAATGCAGTATTTTGCTGTCGGTGTTGGTCAGCCATATTCCGCGCATTGCTTGTCTTCCTGGCGATCGTGAATGCCAAGATTATAAGCCTAGTAATGACTTTATATTAACTAGTATTGATGGTTGAAATACTTGGTGTAATGTGGTGTTTAAGACTTCAATTTGTAAAGTTGAGATTTTTAAATTTAGTTAATACCCAATCGTTCTAAAGAAAGCGTCGCAGACTGAGAAACGTTGGCATTGGCATCTTTGGTCATATACTTGAGCGCCGAAACAGTTTTCTCTCCCGGCATAGAACCCAAAGCTTCTGCCAATCGCTGGCGCACTAGCCAATCTTCGGCATCAGTAAAACGTAGAATTTTATCCACAGCTCCCACGGCTTTAATTTCGCCCAAAGCCGCGATCGCGGCCTGTTGTACCACCACTTCGGGTGAATCTAGCGCTTTGATTAACACATCGGTAGCGCGAGGATCTTTCAAATTTCCTAGAGCCACAGCAGCACTGAATCGCACCAACCAATCGGTGTCTTCATAAAAAGCGCGCACCAGACTGTTAAAGGCACGAATATCTTCCAAATAGCCCAAAGCCCCAGCAGCATCAGCGCGGATACCGTAATCTGGGTCATTTTCCAGTAAACTTACTAAAATCGGATAAGATTCCGCTGTACCTTTAACGCCCAAGGCAAATACCGCCATCGATCGAAGTTGAAGATTCTCATCATTCAAGACTTTTTTGATCAAAGGAAAAGCGCTTTCTGCTGGTACCTCACGGAGCGAAGCCAAGGCGACCATCCGATCTTTGAGATCGCTGCTCTCTAATTTCAGGGAGAGTGCTGCCAAGTCATATTCACTCATTGTCTGTTACCAAACTTAATATGTGTTTATGGTAACAAGAATTTCTGGCTAGTTCCACCAAACCATCCCCTTTGCTGAACCCTTTGAAGTTAATGCAATCTCAATTACTGCATTTGTGCG
>JANOXZ010000072.1:0-6172 GCA_031418695.1 Synechococcales cyanobacterium VAR_35_metabat_10 | reverse complement strand
TGTGAATTGGTCAAAGAAAACAATACTATTTCAGTTTCAATTAGCACCATGACCCTTGTTAGATCTTGCTTGCGCCTAACTCTACCAGCATTGTTAACTCTTGGCCTTAGCTCTCCTGCCTGGACAGCAGAGCAGCAGCGGGTACTCTCGGTCACTGGACGCGGCACTACTTCGATCGCTGCCACTCTTGCCCAAGTTAGTTTAGGGGTAGAAGTGTCTGGTAAAAGCTCTACGACCGTTCAAAAAGAAGCAGCCAACCGCGCTGCCCGAGTATTGCAATTGTTGCGTTTGCGCAAGGTGGACAAGCTCCAAACCAGCTCTGTTAACCTGACTCCTAACTATGTCAACGAAAATAATCGCCAGCGATTGGTGGGCTATACCGCTACTAATAATGTCACCTTTCGTACTCCCACCACCGAAGCTGGGCCAACCATCGATGAAGCCGTCAATGCTGGAGCCACTCGGGTAGACAGTGTTAGCTCAGTACCCGAAGATGCGGCGATCGAGCGCGCTCAGTCTCAGGCAATTCAGTTGGCTACTAAAGATGCCCAGCGCCAAGCTCTAGCGGCTTTGAGTAGTTTGGGTCTACAGCAAAAGGAGATCGTAGGTATTCAGATCAATGATGCTGCTCGTCCAGTTCCGATCGCTGCTGATTTTGGCAGAGCAAGACAATCATTAGCAAAAACTACTGCTCCCACTGAAATCGTAGGTGGTGAACAAGAAGTACAGGCCAACGTCACTTTACAAATTAGTTATTAGTCTGAATTTTCGCGAAGATTGAGATTTACAGGAAGCGAATCTTAGTAAGACTCTCATAATTGTGTTGTTTTGTTACTGAGTGAAATGCCAGTAGATTGGCATTTCACTCAGTATTTTTATGTTGAGAAAGTCAATAAAAACATCGACAATTAGGGCTGAAAATGACATTAGCCATAGCATCTTTGCTAATAGAAGCAGTGATCGATCGTAGGTATTTTCGCCTAAGCGCGCCATCCTACTGGTCTGCAAGCAATAGTAACTAGATGAACCATTAGTATTAACGAATATGTCAGCTCCTTTTCTTTGCCCCTACTTAGCGCCATAATTTTCACCTATAAGATACAGCCAGCCAACTCAGCGGAGGTTTTGCAGGTGAAACTAGCAGTATACGGAAAAGGTGGCATTGGTAAATCGACAACTAGCTGCAACATCTCAGTCGCTTTAGCTCGGCGCGGGAAAAAAGTCTTGCAGATTGGTTGCGACCCAAAGCATGACAGCACCTTTACCCTCACGGGATATTTGATTCCAACGATCATCGATACATTGCAAGAAAAGGACTACCACTACGAAGACGTGTGGCCTGAAGATGTAATCTACAAAGGTTATGGCGGCGTAGACTGCGTAGAAGCAGGCGGCCCTCCGGCTGGTGCGGGATGCGGTGGTTACGTGGTGGGCGAAACAGTCAAATTATTGAAAGAGCTGAATGCTTTTGATGAATATGATGTGATTTTGTTTGACGTATTGGGCGACGTGGTTTGTGGCGGCTTTGCGGCTCCCTTGAACTATGCCGACTATTGTTTGATTGTCACTGACAATGGCTTTGATGCCTTGTTTGCCGCTAATCGGATTGCCGCTTCAGTGCGGGAAAAAGCCCGGACTCACCCTTTGCGGTTAGCTGGCTTAATCGGCAACCGTACTTCCAAGCGGGATTTGATCGATAAGTATCTAGAAGCAGTACCAATGCCTGTATTGGATATCTTGCCCCTGATTGAAGATATTCGGGTATCCCGAGTTAAGGGCAAAACATTGTTTGAGATGGCCGAAACAGACCCATCCCTCAACTATGTGTGCGACTACTACCTAAACATTGCTGACCAAATTTTGGCCATGCCTGAAGGTGTAGTACCTAATGACACCCCCGATCGGGAGCTATTTACTCTGCTTTCGGACTTCTACTTGGGTAACACAACTCCACCACCTGTGACTGCCAGTGCTGAGCAGCTCTTGATGGTTTAGTTAAACCAGAATCCTCATCTGCCCCTTAGATATTATGGGAAGGATGAGGAAACATTAACAATATTTGCAGAATTTAAGTATATAAAAGAGGCATTTCCATGACCGTCGCCATTGAACCTCAGGCTCAAGAACCTCAGGCACTCAACTTTGAGTGTGAAACTGGAAACTATCATACTTTTTGTCCGATTAGCTGTGTTGCATGGCTATACCAAAAAATCGAAGATAGCTTCTTTTTAGTAATTGGCACCAAAACCTGCGGCTATTTTTTACAAAATGCCATGGGTGTAATGATTTTCGCCGAGCCACGCTACGCAATGGCCGAGCTAGAAGAAGGAGATATTTCAGCCCAGCTCAATGATTACGAAGAGCTGAGAAGACTCTGTACCCAAATCAAAAAAGATCGTAACCCCAGTGTGATTGTCTGGATTGGTACCTGTACCACCGAAATTATTAAGATGGATCTAGAGGGCTTGGCTCCTAGATTAGAAGCTGAATTGGGAATTCCGATCGTCACTGCTCGCGCCAATGGCCTAGACTACGCCTTTACTCAGGGTGAAGATACTGTTTTGGCCGCCATGGCCGCTCGTTGTCCTGAAAAAGAAGCCAAGACTCAAGCCGAAAAAGAAGAACGCAACGGCATCGGTAAGTTGTTGAGCTTTGGTCGTCCCAAAGAAGAAGCGAAGGCTCCGGCGCATCCTAATTTGGTGTTGTTTGGCTCTCTGCCAGATCCAGTGGTAACTAACCTGACTCTGGAACTGAGAAAGCAGGGTGTGGAAGTGGGTGGATGGCTGCCCGCTAAGCGCTTTACTGAGTTGCCCACTCTGGCCGAGGGTGACTATGTGGTGGGTGTGAATCCATTCCTGAGTCGGACTGCTAGTACTTTAATGCGTCGTCGTAAGTGCAAGTTGATTGGCGCGCCGTTCCCGATCGGACCCGATGGCACTAGAGCTTGGATTGAGAAAATCTGCTCGGTACTGGGTATTGTGCCTCAAGGTTTAGAGGAACGGGAAGCCCAAATCTGGGAAAGCTTGGAAGACTACGTTTCCATGATTCGGGGCAAGTCGGTGTTCTTTATGGGTGACAACCTATTAGAGATTTCCCTGGCTAGATTCTTAGTTCGTTGCGGTATGACGGTACAAGAAATCGGTATCCCTTACATGGATAAGCGATATCAAGCGGCTGAATTGGAGTTATTAGAAAAAACCTGTCGGGAAATGGGTTCACCATTGCCTACGATTATGGAGAAACCCGATAATTATAATCAGCTCCAGCGCATTTATGAGCTAAAACCTGACCTAGTAATTACTGGTATGGCACATGCCAATCCTCTCGAAGCACGCGGTATCAACACCAAGTGGTCGGTGGAATTCACCTTTGCTCAGATGCACGGTTTCACTAATGCCAGAGATATTCTGGAGTTGGTGACTCGCCCTCTACGTCGTAACGATAACCTCAAAGATTTGGGTTGGGATAAGTTGATCAAGGAAGAAGCTCTGGTTTAAATGTCATATCCTTGAGAAAGTCGCTATGGGTATCCAATATCTATAGCGATTTTTTTGGAAAATACAAATATTTTCCTGGTTTAACACTGTAAAGCTGAGGTGAAAATCTCAACATCAATGGCCAAATTATCGAATGAAACTTTAACTTGATTCTGAATTGTGTGAAAAGAAACGGGAGCGATTGAAAAAGAAGGGACATCCAGCAAACTTTAGTTGATCAAGGAAGGGGCAGGCGACCAAAGCATTCATGGTTTAGTTTTAAAAAATTACGCAATTTGGCTCATGGGTTTTTGCAGACTACTCAGTTATCTTAGGTGCATGCGAAGACAACGCGGTTACGAATCCTGCAACTTTTACAAGGCATAAATTTCAGCTTCAAAGTTTGGACTAATTTAAATTTAACTTTTATTTCACGGCCTAATTGTCTCAGCTTGTTTACTCATTTTCTATATTTTCCTGATTCCTGACGAGTCAGGGATTTTTTTGTCCATAAGGATTCTGTCACAGTGGTAGGCAACTTGACTCATTAGTTGCAGATTGCCATAACCAATGCAGATCCATATATCCAAGAAGTTTTATGTCCATTGAGCCAGCATCAACACCAGATGAACAGAGCTTTGATCGATCGCCGCCTGCGGCCACCGCTTATCTTTCACCCAGCCAGGTATTTGCTGCTGAACTGTCAGGGTTAAATCAGCGTTCTGACTGGCAGGGTGCAAGGCAACTAACCAGCAGCAATTCCAAATTCAAAAATTCTGTGGGCTGAAACATCGAGCTTTCGTGCCAATTGCTCTCCCTCAATGGTTGTCCAGTGGCTAGAACGACCTAAACTGGTTTTGAATTTGGAATTGCTGTTTGCCAATACCCGCACGACCCTGACTTGGGCACCACTGCGTTTGATGATGTGGAACATGTCTTTCCATGCTGAGCATCATTTCTGTCCCTCGATGCCTTTTCACGCTCTGGAAAAAGCCCATCAGCAACTGCAATCGCATCTGAATCAAGTTGATCCTGGATATATTGCTGTGAATGCTAATATTATGCGGAATCTTGGCCAAACCACTGCTTCAACTTCGTCTTAAATCCTCATGTCTGAGAATAAATGTTTGACTTTGACTGATTTTCCGTTGCAATGTGGAGTGGTGTTGCCAGAAATTCGGCTGGTTTATCAAGTTTATGGTAGCTACAATGCCGATAGCTTCGCTTGCGCCAAGGGCGATCGCAGTAATGTGATTTTGTATCAGCAAAAAGAAATCCGGGTGCTCGATCGGATATAAATAGCTATACAGAGTCGATCGCTCAAGATGTGCAAAAACTGCCCCAGAATTTGCTGGATGCTTTACGGAATCTGGAAGATAGCCAGGTGTTGCTCGATCTATTGGGTCAAGAATCAGTATCTTCTTACATTAAGCTCAGTATCCACAACGATTTTGAGCAGCTTCTCGGACTCGTCGATCTAATTCAACTGAAATGTAAGACCGTCCCATTAGCCTAGTCTAGCCCGTAAACCTCTTTCCACCGCAACTTTTAAGGCTTCTGCTTTTCTGACCATGCCCCGACGATATATCTGCAACAATCCATCCAATTGCTCTAATTCACCAGGCTGTAATGTGCTTTCCCTTTGCTTCCCCAGCAGTAAACTCATCTGTGTCTGTTCTTGTTCTGGCATTTGTAAGTCGCACAACTTCAAAATTTGTTCATCGGACAAGCCCACGATCGCAGTTTCGTCTAAACTGCCTTGATCGCCGATGGCGCAAGCGTAGCTATCGAGCCATTCAATGAAGACATCCTCTAACTTGCGCTGCGTCAATGCAGCGACTGCATGAACCTGCTTTGCTAGCCGATCGGGAAGATTCAGGATTACTTGTTCAGCCATTACGTATACTCTCCAAGAATCTGAACTCTAACACAATCATAGCAATATCTCTTATTGTATAGATCGATAGACCTACTTCCCCGACTAACACCCAGATTTTTTCTTCAACTAAAATCAGTTCTAGATCTGCTGGATCAACTTGAAACATAGTTATTTACTTGAATTCTTTGCTTGGCGCATTTCCTCTACAAATTGACCGAATAAATAATCAGCATCATGGGGGCCAGGGCTGGCTTCTGGGTGATACTGCACCGAGAAAAAAGGCAGTTTAGTATGACGTAGACCGGCGACTGTTCGATCGTTCAGGTTTAAATGAGTGACTTCTACATCGGCCTGTAAAGATTCTGGCGTAATTGCAAAACCGTGGTTCTGGCTGGTGATTTCTACTGGTTGCTGGGATAATCCAGCGGGTTGATTTAAACCCCGGTGGCCAAATTTCAGCTTGAAGGTTTCGGCACCTAAGGCTAATCCCAAAATTTGGTGTCCCATGCAGATACCAAAAATTGGTTTCTGGGCATTGAGTAATTCCTTGGTCGTGGCGATCCCCTCGGTGACTGCCGCTGGATCACCGGGGCCGTTGGAAAGGAAAATGCCGTCGGGTTGGTAGCTGAGGATTTCGGCGGCGCTGGTGTTTGCTGGAACTACTTTTACTTGGCAGCCGTGGCTGGCCAGACGGTGGAGAATATTGCGTTTGATGCCAAAATCGATCGCCACCACTTTGAAGGTTTCGGTAGATGGGGTCTGAAATTCCCACATGTCGGCGCTAGGAGTTGACCAGTCATAAGCTTTTGTGGTGCTG
>JANOXZ010000071.1:0-4851 GCA_031418695.1 Synechococcales cyanobacterium VAR_35_metabat_10 | reverse complement strand
AAGTAATTCCAGTTGTCTGGCCATTATTTGTAGCTGTTGCTGCACCAGGGATTCAACCACGCTACAGTTCGTATTACTGCTAATACTCACTGGGTTGATTATTGGTAGATCGTTGGTGGTCTTTGGGGTGATTACAGGAGTCACCGTAGGAACTGCTGGTGCTTTGGCAGTTATTACTACTGGAGCTGGGAAAGCATCTGGGGGTAATTCTTGATCGATCAACTGCACCAAAGTTGCCATGGTGGAATATTCTTCTAACAACTGCCGAAAAGTGACTTGGACTTTAAATTTTTTCTTGAGCGCCAACGAAACTTGAGTTAATGAAAGCGAATCTAACCCCAATTCTAAGAAAGTCGATCGATGATCAGCCGCATTAATCTCGACTCCAGCAGTATCCCGGAGGACTTCGCTAATCAAAGGCATCAAACGGTTGGGGCGAGGTTCTGGGGTAGGAGATGATGCTAACGGCATGATCGAATTACTAACAAAAGTTTGAATTACTTGGTCGGTTGTAGCTGGGTGATCAGTGGTAATTATTGCTGGCAAAGGTTCGATCCAGAATCTTTGCTTTTCAAAGGGATAAGTAGGCAACGGCACCCGCTGTCTTTGCTCACTAGTATAGAATTTTTGCCAATCAATGGTTATTCCTGCTAACCAAAGTTGACCGATCGCCTGCATCAAACTTTGCCAGTCCTTATCCTCTTCGGAACTATTGCCCTGAGAAGCGATCGCCATTTGTCGCGGCAAATCTGCGGGCTGCAAAGGCACCGCTACTTGCTGCTGAGCTAAAGTACTTAGTACTTGGCGTGGCCCCACTTCTAGTAAAACGAAACTGGGATTGTGTTGCCAGAGAGTTTGTACCGCATCAGCAAAACGCACTGGTTGCCGTAGATGAGCTGCCCAATAGTTAGGGTCGGTGGCTTGCTCATTGGTAATCCAGGTCGCCGTAGTCGTCGATACAAAAGGGATTTGTGGCGGAGATAATGAAACGTTGGCAACTAATTTGGCAAAGGGATCAACTATCGGTTCCATCATCGCAGAATGGAAAGCATGAGAGGTGTATAGCAATTTACAAACAACTTCATCTGCTGCTAAAGCCTGTTGTAATTGTTCGATCGCTGGAGTTACACCAGACACTACACATAAACTACGACTATTAATTGCGGCGATCGATAGTTCGGCAGAAAGCCTAGGTTCCAATTCAGCCACTGGCATCCGCACCGATAACATCGAGCCAGCAGGCAAGTCCCACATCAGTTGACCTCTGGCTGCGACTAGTTTCAGGGCGTCGGCCAACGAAAACACCTCAGCCAGACAAGCCGCTGCAAATTCACCAATACTATGACCGACCATTGCGGTAGGCTGAATTCCCCAACTCTGCCAGAGTTTGGCTAAAGCGTATTCGATCGTAAACAAAGCTGGCTGAGTATAGCGAGTTTGTTCTAATAGCTGGTTGCTAGCTGCTTGCTGGGTATTTTCGGGATAAATTAGCTCTCGAATATCTTGGTCTAACAATGGCTGTAAAATTTCGGCACAACTATCTACCGCTTGTTGGAATACTTCTTCCTGTCGGTATAAATTGATTCCCATGTTTACATACTGAGAACCCTGTCCAGGAAACATAAACACTACGTTTGCACTAGGCTGATCACAATGACGAGTGTTAGTCAAATGGGGCGGCAAAGTCGCCAGATTCTCCATCGCTTCAGCAGAGTTTTGGCAAACCACAAACCGCCGATGATTGAATCTTTTGCGGCCTTGTTGGAGGGTATAAGCAATATCGGCTAAATTCTGGCTTGGATTGCGCTGGAGATATTCTTGCAGATCCATAGTGAGCTGCTCGATCGCCATGGTAGTTTTACCAGATAGCAATAGTAATTGATAGGGTCGAGAAGGACTGAAGGCGATTGTTTCTAGTGATTCTTCTAAAATCACATGAGCATTGGTGCCACCCCCACCAAAAGAGCTGACCCCGGCACGACGAGGCGTATCAGACGCTGGCCAATCGCTGAGCTGACTATTTACATAAAAAGGACTATTGGCAAAATTAATATGTGGATTAGGCCGGTCAAAGTTAATACTAGGCGGAATCTGACGATGATACAGAGCTAAAACGGTTTTAATGAATCCCGCCACCCCGGCAGCAGCAGTTAAATGCCCCAGATTACTCTTGATGGAACCAATGCCACAGAACTGCTTGGCCGCAGTTTTTGTGCGGAATGCCTGAGTTAAAGCTTCTACTTCAATAGGATCACCGATCGGCGTAGCTGTGCCATGGGCTTCGATATAAGAAATGCTGGCAGGATCGACTCCAGCTTCTTGCTGCGCTTGCAGAATCGCCCCCATTTGGCCACTAATACTTGGTGCCGTAAAACTGACCTTATCGGAGCCATCATTGTTGATACCAACCCCTTTGATCACGGCATAGACTCTTTCTCCATCAGCGATCGCCTCCTCTAAACGTTTTAAAACTACAATCCCTGCCCCATTATTAAAAGAAGTCCCCTGAGCATTGGCATCAAAAGGCCGACAGTGACCATCGGGAGTAAAAATGGAGCCTTCTTGATATAAGTAACCAGTATTTTGCGGCGGCATAATCGAAACCCCGCCAGCCAAAGCCACATCACACTGATGATTTAATAACCCTTGATAAGCCTGAATAATTGCTACCAAAGAAGTGGAGCAAGCCGTGCTAATGCTAATGCTTGGCCCTTTGAGATTTAATTTATAAGAAGCTTTGGTGGATAAATAATCTCGATCGTTCACCAAATGAGTCTGGAATTCACCAAATCGGTCAAGGATATCCGATCGACCACTTAAATGCCGCTCAAAATAAGTATTATCAGCCGAACCCGCATATACCCCAATCTTATTGTCTTCCTCCACCGCATACCCAGCATTCTCTAACGCCTGATGAGCCAATTCCAAAAAAATCCGCGCCTGCGGATCCATCATTTCGGCCTCTCTCGCCGAAATCTGAAAGAACCCCGCATCAAACAATTCCGCCCCTTCCATCACTCCCTTCGCTCTCACGTAGTTAGGATTATCTAACAACACCGGATCTACAATGCCACTAATCTCATCCTTCTCAAAAAAAGTAATCGCCTCCCTCCCCGCACAAAGGTTCTCCCACAACTCATCTACACTATTCGCCCCCGGAAACCGACCCACCATCCCAATCACAGCAATCCCAGCATTGTGCCGATCAAAATCCTTTTTCGTGCTTCTCTCCCCCTGCTCCCAAGCATGGGAGCAGGGGCTGGGCGCTGCCCTGAGCGTGTCGAAGGGGGATGAGGGGAGTTCATTGCTTTCCCCGATCGCCTTTGCCAAATATTGACCCATCGATCGAATAGTCGAATATTGATACAATCTCACCACTGAAACCTTTAACTTTAAGCGTTCCTGGATCTGGGCAATCACCTTCAATCCCAACAAAGAATTTCCACCCAGATCAAAGAAATTATCTTCAACTCCTACATGATCAAGTTGCAAAATCTCTGCCCAAACCCCAGTTAATATCTCTTCTGTAGAATTGCCAGCCGCGACAAAATTGGCCTGATCAATCCCAAAATTAGCTGGTTGCGGTGGAGGCAAAGCTGATCGATCGACTTTGCCATTAGTAGTTAGGGGAATACTCTCGACTCCCATAAAAGCTGCTGGCACCATGTAATCTGGTAACTGCTGCTTGATACTCTCCCGTAATTCTGCGATATTCAGTGGCACACCAATAGTTGTTACTAAATACGCCACTAACCGCTGATCACCAGGTTCGTCTTCCCTGACCATCACTACAGCTTCTGCTACCACTGGATGCTGGTTAATCACCGCTTCAATTTCACCCAATTCAATCCTAAAACCCCTGAGTTTGACCTGGTTATCAATTCTGCCCAAATATTCGATGTCTCCATTGGGCAAATAACGAGCCAAGTCACCGGTTTTATAGAGCTTGCCAAATTTCCCTTGTTCCAACCCAGGATTTTGAATAAACCTTTCGGCAGTGAGTTCTGGGCGATTCAAATATCCGCGCGCCACCCCAGCGCCACCCACATACATTTCACCAGCAATGCCCACCCCAACCTGTTGTCGCTGTTCATCCAAAATATATAGTTCTAAATCAGGAATCGGACAACCGATCACACTACCACTGTTTTCCTGCAAATCAGTAGAAATAATGGGTCGATAGGTAACATGCACTGTGGTTTCGGTGATGCCATACATATTCACTAATTGTGGTTGCACGTCACCATATTTAGCGAACCAAGGTTCCAAGCTCTGAATATCCAGTGCTTCTCCGCCAAAAATCACTAAGCGTAGCGATAGTTGATCAGCAGCGTCATGAGAAGTCGTAGCTACGCGCAGCAGTTGACGAAAGGCCGAAGGAGTTTGGTTCAGCACTGTCACTTGCTCACGCTGCAACAGGTCATAGAATTCCTGGGGCGATCGGCTCACGGTAAACGAAACAATTACCAACTTGCCACCATAGATTAAAGCTCCCCAAATTTCCCACACCGAAAAGTCAAAAGCGCAGGAATGAAACATCGTCCAAACATCATACCGATCAAAGTGATACCAATCTTGAGTCGCCTCAAACAACCGTCCTACATTGCTATGGGGAATTAGCACTCCCTTGGGTTTGCCGGTAGAACCAGAGGTGTAAATAATATATGCCAAATTCTCGGGGGTAACTGAGATAAGCAAATCAGTGGTAGGTTCCGCAGAAATCTTTGGCCAATCTCGATCCAAACACACTAAAGAGCCAGCATAAGCAGCAAAACACCCTGCTAAATTCGCTGTGGTTAACAGCACTGAAACTTGAGCATCTTCTAAAATATAAGCTAACCGATCTTCCGG
>JANOXZ010000070.1:0-3857 GCA_031418695.1 Synechococcales cyanobacterium VAR_35_metabat_10 | reverse complement strand
AGCTTGTGGCCAATTTCTAAAGAATCTTTGATTTCGATCGGCTCTTGTAAAATATCGCTGACCCGCTCCACCGCCGTAAACCCGGCTTGAATCGCCGTAAACTTCTCCCCAAATTGGCGCAACGGCTCAAACAACCTTTGGGCAAAAATCACAAACGCCGACAGCGTCCCCAGCTCGATTTGTTTACCCACAATCATCGCCGACCCAAACCACAGCACTACCGCTATCGCCACCAAAGAAATCCATTCCAAAGTCGCTGAAATTGCCGAGTCATGGAAATTGGTTTTATCAATTTCGGCTACATACTTTTGGTTGATCGATCGGAACTGCTCGGCATTAAACTTTTGGCGACGAAAGAGCTGCACTACATTAATACCGGTGATATTTTCTTGCAGACTGGCATTCATAGTCGAAAGCTCTTCCCGCGCCTTGTAGTTAGCCTTGCGGTACTCATACTGAAAATAGACAATCAGCGCCGTTACCGGCACCAACATCAGAGTCAGCACGGTCGCTAGCTGCCACTGCGACCAAAACATCGCGGCGGCCAAAATAAACAGCGAAAATAAATCACTAACAATCCCGATCGCCCCGGTGGTAAAGACATCTCCTAGTGCCTCCACGTCGTTAGTTAAACGAGTAATTAATTTACCGACAGGCGTATTATCAAAAAAACGCACCCCCAAAGAAGTCACATGATTAAACAAGTCCTGGCGAATATCAGCAGTCATCTGCTGACCAATCCGCTGCACCGTATAGCCCTGCACAGCCACTAGTACCAATCGCAAAGCCACCGTCACCAGTAACAACAGCGTCAGAGCATTGAGGGCATCATTGACCGGCATCTGGGCAATAAACGGCCAAGTGGTTTCAGCGCGAATCCGCGAAATAGCTTGGCCAATTAGCAAAGGCTGCACCGCATTGGCGATCGCCAACGGGAATAGCATCAGCAGCGACAGCAGCAGCAGCTTTCCACTTTTACGGGCATAGGGAATTAGGCGGGCAAACAATCGCCAGTCGGTTTCTTGCACCCGATCGGCTTTAGGAGAAGATAGATTTTCAGATGTCAGCATAAATACGGAAAAAAAACCACTTGTTATTTATTTAAAGTGAAACGGGCAAAGTAAAGAGATAGCCTAAGATTTCTACCAATGTCTTCACCATTGGCATAAATCATGGGAGAGTTCCTTTAAGTTCAAGTCAAATGGCGGATACCAGTCACCAGTGGATTACAATAGAATCAACAGATTTGGGTATTGAATCCCAAGTCTCGGCAATGAATGGTGCCTCTACGCAAGCATTGAATACGCAAGAATTAAACCAAGAATTAACTGGCGCGAAATCTACCTACCAATGGCCAGCAGCAGTAATGATTCGCATCCTCATAGTAGACGATCAGAAAAGCATTCGGGAACGGCTCAAGTTTATCTTAGAGCCAGAGCCAGATTTTGAAAGTGTGGGGATGGTAGATAATGGCTATGATGCTATCGAGCAAGTGAAGCTGCTAGAGCCAGATGTGGTATTGATGGACATGGAAATGCCCGACATCGACGGGGTATTGGCCACCAAAATTATTGCCAGCAGTGAAATAGGCAAAAAAGTGCGAGTTTTGGTGCTGAGCAGTCACAACAGCAATGAATATGTGGCTCGATCGATCCATGCTGGAGCTAAAGGCTATTTACTCAAAGGCGCGACCTCCGAAGAAATTCAAGATGCTGTGCGCTTTGTGCATCGCGGCTACACTCAAATTGCTCCTGGTTTGTTTGAGCAATTTATCCCCGAACTTCCTCCTAAATCTAGCGGCGCACCCCTCAGTCAACCCCGCCCAATTCCCACCGAACTGGATGTTACCGGTCTCAGTGGCTTGACCATTACCGGCTTCAAAATTCAACGCAGAGCAACTGATTCCTCGCTGTTAGCTCCAGAAGCTGCTTCCGACATGTTAGTAGAAGTGGCGCCCACTAGGATTGGTAGCAAGTCTACCAGTTGGGTACAGGTGGCCGCTGGTATTGCCTTGGCCGTGGGATCGATCGGCTCAATTTACTTAGTACGCCAAGGCTTACAACAGCCCCAAGTCGCAATTAGCGCTCAAGAACAGGCCAACAAACTGCAAGAAACTCCGTTTACTGGCAAAATAGAAGCCCAACAAAGCAACAAAATTAATGCAACCGTTCCTGGCTTCGTTCAAGACGTTAAAGTAAAAGTGGGTCAAGCGGTTAAACAGGGAGAGGTTCTCATGACTATCCGCAACGTCGAAGCCGAACGCAGCAACCAAGAAAAAAGTCAACAGCAGCAACAGCAGGCTACCCAGCAACAACAGGCTCAGGTTCAACAGCAACAATCGCAGCAGCAAAATTTATTTCAGCAGCAACAGGCATTAATCCAGCAACAGCAAGCATCCCAGCAACGATTAAACATTTTGGAAGAGAAAATTAGTACTGAAAATCAGACAATAATCCCTCTGCGCAACAAGTTAAGTAACGCCAATCTGCAAATTTCTCAAAGTCAACAGCAATCTAGTCAAGCGGCTCTTCTACAACAGCGCCGTGAAGCAGTGCAAAAAGCTCAGTCTAATTACGAACTACAACGAATTGACTACGAGAAAAAGCAGCGGACATATTTTTCTAACCAACGGCTCCTTGAAGATGGCGTGATCGCCCAAGACAGTGTATTTCGAGCCAGGGCTGAGGCTGACAGTGCCAAAGTATCTATGGATTCGGCGCGTGTCGAGTACAACAATGCTCGTCAGTCTTTGGTATTAACTCAAAAAACTCGCGCCGACAGCCAGCCAGTGGAATCACAGAAACTGCGCTTGCAGCAGCAGATTGACCTGAAAGAGCAGGAAGAAAAGATTCGTAAATTACAGGAACAACTGCAGCAAGAAAGGCTCAGCTATCAACAGTTGGGTACCAATTTACAAACTTTACGGCAGAGAGCACTGGTGACACCTAGCCCCATTGCTTCAGCAACCACTCTTAGTAACCAGCCAGTTTTGCTCGATATCACCGCAGCCGCTGGCGGCAATGTGGTAGAGTTACCGGTCAACGCTGGTGATCAAGTGTTTTCTGGTAATAAATTAGTGAGTATTGCTAATTCCCAGCAGCTTAAAACTACTGTAGATGTCGATGAAAAGTTGTCCGCCACCTTGCAGATTGGTCGTCTTACTTTAATTAAGATAAAAAGCGGAAACGATGTGCGCGACTATACCGGCAGGGTTGCAAATATTTCTCCTCCAGGAGAAAATCGTAAGCAAAAAGTAGAAGTTGAGTTCCGAGTTGGGAATGATTTCTTTGTGGGTCAACCCGCCACTATTTATTTTCCATTGAAATAGTAACTCTCCTAGGCAAACCCAATGAATCGACCGCGCGTATTGCTTACTACCGAAGGCACCTATCCCTTTCAAAGAGGAGGGGTGAGTACTTGGTGTCATGAGTTAACCGAGTCGCTAAGCAATGTAGATTTCAAAATATTTGCGGTCATTGCCAATCCATATTTATTGCAACAGTATAAATGCGCTCCAAATGTTACCGAGGTAATCAAAATCCCATTGTGGGGCGTAGAAGACCCCCTAGAATTTAGTTGGCGGATTCCTTTTGTACGGGCAGTGCGCAGTAAAAGTGCTACGACCAAAGCAGTAATTGCCCAAAAATTCCTGCCAATTTTCCAAGAATTTTTGCATGGTGTGGTACACGATAGCCATAACACTCGCCGGATGGGGCGGTTGCTGGTAGATCTACATGATTACTTTTTGCAATACGATTACAACACCACCATGAATTCGGCTTTGGTGTGGGACAGCTTCCAAGATATTGTCTTACAGCCCTGGCAAGATCGTTGTCGCATTTCTGATATCACGGTGG
>JANOXZ010000069.1:0-5633 GCA_031418695.1 Synechococcales cyanobacterium VAR_35_metabat_10 | reverse complement strand
CTGGGGTTGGGCTGACGTAGAGCCAAGTAGGGCAAAATAGCAAATGCTCCCACTGCAAATGAAGCCCCACAAAACCAACCGGGCTTAAACTTCTGCGGTTTACCATCAAATAACATCACAGCAGCATAAATCGCAGGCCATACCCCCATCAAATTAAACAGAGAAATAATCGCAGGATTAATGCCCGTCCATTTACCCGTGGAAAGATCGATGATTAACTGCAAAGTGCTGGGACTATCTGGAGGAGCAAAGAAAAAGGCATAGCCAGAAAATGCTGCCCAAACCAGCCAAAAGATCGCCATTACAGCCCCCATAAATTCAAATAGTTTAACGCACCCAGACAAATCATGGGCGATAGATATCAACGTAGCGATTGTGTGTATGGATTTTTATTGGGGTTCGTTGGCATTTAATAATACTGACTGCATTTTGCTTAATGTGGTGATCAATGTTTCGACCTGTTCTGCGGCTTTAAATATACCTAGACCTCGAGCTGTTACTTTGCCTGATGAATATACAAAGCGCGATCGCATACTGTCTGGTAAATTGCCAGCTAATAAATTCCAGGCTGGCTCTGCCATCGGCGTTTCTAGCACTACATGTTGCTTGCCATCGGGTTTAATACGACTAAAGCCGAGCTGTTTAGCGATCTGCTTCAATTCCACAATCCTAAACAATTGCTGAGCAGGCTTGGGAATTGCTCCATAGCGATCGACCCATTCTGCCGCAATTAAAACTAACTCCTGTCGATCAATCGCCGCCGCCACTGCTCGATAGGCACTCATCTTCTGATCTAAATCGGTAATATAGTCTGCTGGAATTAGTGCCGTTACATGTAAATCAATCTGAGTATCATCCACCTGGGGAATCTCTTGGCCGCGAATCTCTTGAATCGCAGTTTGGAGCATTTCCATATATAAATCAAAACCAATGGTTTCCATCTGACCAGATTGCTCTGCTCCCAGCAAATTCCCCACTCCCCGAATTTCCATATCGCGCGTTGCTAACTGATATCCTGAGCCGAGCTGAGCAAATTCTTGGATCGCCCGCAAGCGTTGACGTGCTTGGTCAGTTAACTTTTCTTCTTTGGGATATAGCAACCAAGCATGTGCCTGAATTCCGGCGCGGCCTACTCGTCCCCGCAACTGATAGAGTTGTGACAAACCAAAGCGTTGAGCATCTTCGATCAAAATTGTATTAACCCGAGGAATATCTAAACCTGACTCCACGATCGTTGTACAGAGCAACAAATCGGCTTCCCCTGAGCCAAAAGCCAACATGGTGGCCTCTAGTTGTCCTTCATCCATTTGTCCATGAGCGATCGCGGTGCGACAACTAGGCACTAATTCTCGAATAGTGGCAGCAATTTCTTCGATACCTTCGACTCTGGGCACTACATAGAATACCTGTCCACCCCGCTCTAACTCCTGACGAATCGCCGCGCTAATCACTTCGGTTTTATAGGGAGAAAGATGGGTTTGAATTGCGCGGCGGGCAGGTGGTGGTGTAGTGATTAAACTCATCTCCCGCACCCCAGACAAAGACATATAGAGAGTTCTAGGGATCGGTGTTGCAGAGAGAGTCAGCACATCCACCTGACTTTTCATGGTTTTAATTTTCTCTTTTTGATTCACCCCAAAACGCTGTTCTTCATCAACTACTAATAGTCCTAAATTGCGCGGCCTAATATCTTTACTGAGTACCTGATGAGTCCCTACCACTACATCTAGTTCACCGGTAGCTAAGCGCCGTAGAATATCTTTGCGTTCCTCAGCAGTCCGAAAACGATTCAGAAGTCCCACGTTAACCGGATACGCTGCGAAGCGCTCTAGCAAAGTGTGATAGTGCTGTTGAGTCAAAATTGTCGTGGGAGCCAAGAAGATCACCTGCTTCTGGCCACTAGTTACCGCTTTAAAGATTGCCCGAATCGCTACTTCGGTTTTACCAAAACCCACATCCCCACAGATCAACCGATCCATTGGCCGATCGCTTTCCATGTCCCTTTTTACATCCTGCACAGCCTTGATTTGGTCAGGGGTAGGCTGGAACCGAAAAGAATCTTCGAGTTCTTGCTGCCAAGGAGAATCCAATGGATAGGCAAAACCCTGATTGTCAGCGCGCTCGGCATAGAGCTTGAGTAAATCGAAGGCTAGTTTTTTGATCGATTTTTGTACCTTTGCCTTGGCCTTCGCCCAAGCCTGACCAGACATTTTATTTAGATCTGGTTTTTTGGTATCGGTGTTGCGAAAACGCGACAGCACTCCTACTTGATCTGCCGCTACCCGTAGGATGCCATCGGCATATTGCAAAGTTAAATAATCACGACTGTCATCATCGATCGAGACATTTTCTAACCCAATAAATCTTCCTAAACCATAGTTGCGATGCACTACAAAATCGCCTACTTGGAGTTTGTTGGGATCTACTTGTTTCGAGGCGGCCTGTCGTTTTTTGCGCACATAGTTATAGCTCACCAAAGACTGCTGACCAAAAAACTCTCGATCGGTCAACACCATCATCCGAAACGTAGGCAGAATGAATCCTTCTAGCTCCGCCACCCCAGAGTATTTGACAGCAACCGTGACATGCTGAGTCTGGAGCTTATCGATCGAACCAAAATCTCGTGGGTTCGGTACAAACTGCGTAGTGCAATCATGCTCTTGGAGTAACGCTGCCGATCGAGAAGGCTGAGCAGACACCACCCAAGTTGAGTATTTATTTTGATACTCCCGCAGGCTTTCCCCTAACTTGGCAAACTGATGAGGCATCAAGGGTAAAGGCCGACTAGCCAGGTTTAAACCCTCGCCATCTACAGAAATCTCGGACAGCTTCAGAAACAGAAACCGCTCATTCAGCCCTGCAATAGTTTCCTTAAAAGGCAGATGGGCGCTATGAGCCACACAGCGATCGAAGTCATCCACTGTCAACAGAGTTTGATCGGGCAAATAGTCCGCCAAGGTACAAGTCAGACCATCATCGCTAAGGGTTTTCCAGTTAGTGGGAGTTAACAAAAGGTGATCGATCGCATCCATCGATCTTTGAGTTGTAGGATCAAATTCCCGCATTTTCTCTAACTCATCACCAAACCACTCCAGCCGCACCGGCAACTCCGCTGCTACCGGAAACAAGTCAATAATGTCACCGCGCTGACTCCATTGGCCTTCACTTTCGACCAAAGGCACCCGCTCATAACCCAATCTCACCAACTGTTCGCCGATTTCACCCAAATCTATTTCTAATTTGGGCGCTAGCTCTAAACAAGTTTGCTGGAATCGATCGACTGGCGGTAAATGAGCTGTTAAAGCCGCTGTGGTGCAGACGATCGCCATTGGTTGCTGAGCTGCCCGAATCGCCGTCAAAGCCTGCATCTGTCCCCAAACCACCTCTGACTCTACATCGCTGTTGGCTTCGGGATAGAAATGCACCTGTGGCCAACTCATTGCTTCGAGCTGAGCCGTCCAGCGGCTGGCTTCTTCGTTAGTGGAAGTCACCACCCATAGATGCTGCTCGGAAACTTGGGCGATCGTTGTGGCCACCAACCCCCGAGGCAGCCGTGCCGCACCATTTAAGTGCAACATGCGCTGGTTCTGAAGCTTGCTCAGTATTTCGTGTGTAAGCTGCGATTGACTCAGGGTGCGGATAAGAGCGGAAAAAGACATATAGATGGCTTAGCGACTAGTCTGCCATTATAATTGGCAAATTGCTCAGCGGGTATTGCGACCTCAATCATGACTCTTTCTCCATTAGCCACTGCCGATCTCAGTCAAATCAAGATGATCGCCGTTGATATCGATGGCACCCTGACCCTCAATGGTCGCTTTAGTCCCCAGTTGCTCAGCACCCTAGAGCGCCTGCAAGCTGCCGAAATACCCGTGCTGTTAGTGACAGGTCGATCGGCAGGCTGGGTAGAAAGCCTGGCCAATTATTTGCCAGTTACTGGGGCGATCGGCGAAAACGGCGGCTGTTATATGAGTCGAGATGTGCGCTGTCAGTTATTGGGCAACTTAAAATCAAAAGAAATCTCTCAACACCGCGAAAAACTCGCCGACTGCTTTTGGCAACTCCAAGGCAACTATGCTCAGATCCAAGAATCTTCCGATAACCGTTGGCGGCTGACCGATTGGACTTTTGACCTCGATAAACTCTCCCCTAGTGACCTGTGGGAAATTAATGCTCAGTGCGATCGGTGGGGTTGGAGTTTCACTTACAGCACCATTCAATGCCACATCCGACTGGCTACTCAAAACAAAGGCACCGGCATTAGTCAGGTAGTCAAAAAACACTTCTCAGGATTTTTCTCAGGTCTTAAGCAGTCCCAGATTCTGACGATCGGCGATAGCCCCAACGACACCGAAATGTTTGATCCCGCAGAATTCCCCCTCTCAGTGGGAGTCGCTAATATTCAGGAGTATGCTAATCGGCTCACCTCCCAACCGGCCTACATCGCTCAGCTCCCAGAAGTTAACGGCTTCATCGAAATCGTAGATGCCGTGCTGAAAGCTAAAATCGAGGCACCTAAACCTACCCAAATAGATATATTGCCAAATATTTTCCAATGAAAACGAATCTCAACAAACATGAAGAAAGGCGGCTGATAGCCATTCTTTCCGTAGAATGAGGAAAAGTGCATACGAAACAATATATGAACAAAAACATTCGGGTAGTCACCGGCGGCGCGCCTTTAGTTAGTGAAATCGATCGATGGGTTCGTGACCGTTTACAACAGGCGATCGACAAAAATGGCACAGCGACTATTGCTTTGGCCGGTGGCAGCACCCCCAAAGTAGTTTATCAAGCCCTCAGCAAAGCCGAGTTTGCTTGGGATAAACTGCATGTTTTTTGGGGCGATGAACGTTTTGTACCCCCCAGCCACCCAGATAGCAACGAAAAAATGGCCAGAGAGAATTGGTTAAATCTAGCTTCTATCCCAGCCAGCAATATTCATCCCTGGCCGACTGAAGCCGGAACGCCCGAGCAATGCGCCGAGCTATATGGAGCAGAGTTGACCAAATATTTTGCAGCTCCTCAGCCCAGCTTCGATTTGGTGCTGTTAGGAATGGGCGAAGATGGCCATACGGCCTCCTTGTTTCCCCATACAGCAGCTTTGGAAGTGCTAGATCGATCGACCACTGTTGGCCAAAAAGACGGTCAGCCCCGTTTAACCCTAACCGTCCCAGCTATCAACAATGCGGCCTGCGTTGCTTTTATTATCACCGGGGCTAGCAAACGCCCAGCATTGCAGCAGGTAATGGCTGCCTCTGCCGATTCCCAAGAATATCCGACCCGGTTAATCCAGCCCGCAGGTGAACTAATTTGGTGGTTCGATGAAGCCGCTGCTGCTGATTTGGACAATCTTGGCTAAAATGTTCTTTGCAGCCATTGATCTTGGGCATACTCCATTTAAAGGGTGTATTTCTGTCCAATACCCAGATGATGGGCTTGACTGCTTGTATCATTACTTAGCAACACATTCGTAACATCTATCGATTCGGTTACTTCCATGAGTATTTGTCCCAATTGCAATCATTCCAACCCCTCGGGTGCTACTCAGTGTGAGGCGTGTTTTACACCTTTACCTGCCACCGCCAATTGCCCGAGCTGTGGAGCTAGTGTTCAGCTTGATGCTACTTTTT
>JANOXZ010000068.1:0-4883 GCA_031418695.1 Synechococcales cyanobacterium VAR_35_metabat_10 | reverse complement strand
CCAACGGATTAAGAGTCCGAACTCAGATGAGACTCTGAGTGGATTACAGGAATTAGTGATAATTGTTACCCCAATTCTACCCCAATCAGTAAATGTATGCTGCTTATATTTTAGTTGTGTTAATGGCATAATATTTAGTACTACTAATATTTGTTTGAACTGCTTCCAACAGTTCATCAATCGATCTAGCCCTCACCTTCACTGGTGGTGGCTATTTCGATCTATTCTGCAAACATTTCACCCAAAGCCATTAAAACAGCCTTACCTGTATCAATGTCGATCGTTCCCAATTTCTTGAGCAACCGATCTTTGGATACCGATCGAATCTGATCCAAGGCTACAAACCCGTCTTTATCCTCAAAACTAACCGGAATCCTACTTGGGTACTTTTTGCCGCTGGTAGTCATAGGGGCAACGATTACCGTTGCTAAATTACTGTTAATCTCGTCTGGTGATATTACCAAACAAGGGCGAGTCTTGTGGATCTCACTGCCAACAGTAGGATCGAGCTTGACCAAAAAGACATCGAATCTTTCTACCAGTTCCATTCTGTCTCATCCCACGAGTTTTGAACTTCGAGCGGTTCGAGTTCATCGCCATCGCTAACCATTTGAGCAAAAGCATCATTCCACCCCACTCGTGGTTTAGTTGCCGCTGTGATCACGATTTGATTATCTCTCACCTCGATTTCGATATTCTCCTTAATCCCGCTCAGTTCTAGCATGGCTTTGGGTAGTCGGATACCCTGTGAGTTCCCCACCTGCACTATTCGGCTTTTTACTGTTTTAGTCATACTGATTAGTTTGGCTGTTGGTTACATTGTACCCTAAATTATTTTCGTTCGATTAATTTTCACAATATTCTTACTAGGAAAAAAGGCTTTCTCTATTTCTTCTTTACCAGAATAAAACAAAGGCTTACCCCACGAACTAGCCCTACTTCAATGGTGATAAATGGTGTAAACCTTGTCTGTGACTAATGGTGATAGAATTTCACAGCATCTTGACTAATGGCATCAACCAATACCTCTACGGATACTACCTATCGATACTAAGAGTCATTACCCATTCCCTGCTTATACCAAGCCGCCGCGTCTTTAAGTTTTTGGTTGGGTTCCTTTGGATTCAGAATCGCCTCGGCGAAAGCTTTGCTATCTTCCGCACTGAGTTTAAGGACGCTGTGATTAAATATCACAGCTTGCGCCGCCGCCTGTGCGCTCTTAGATAGAAAATTATCCAGTGTAGTGCCTTCAATGTCCGCTGCTCGTTGAATCAGTGCCTTAGTTTCTGGTGTTACCCTGGCTTCGATTCTGGTGGTTAATCTCTTGTCCATAATTCAGATTGATAATGTTACTCACAACTTATTCGGCTACAAGGTTGAGTGTCAACGCTGTCAAGTTAACGTGTCAACAATCAAAGCGGGGGGATGTTCCGCACCATATTAAACACGATCGATAGCGGCTCATCTTTAGCTTAGTGTTATTTTTAAGGACACTCCGAATCCATTCTTGATGAATTTCTTCCGACCACCGAGCGCGGAATAAATCGGTTAATGCCAATTCCATCAGCAAATCCCGAAGCGGCGCAGGATAAAGAACACAGGCATCATAAACGGCAGTAAAATTTGACACGGTTATTCATATCCCATGTTTAATTCCTGTGCCTGTGCGACTAATTCATTCAGGGTTTCATTTCTAGCTCGATCGATATTCTCTTTGTACTTCATCACATCTTGAAGTAAGACACGGCGGTGTTTGCCTACCATCCGATGTGCTAGTTTTCCAGATTCTAGTAGTTTGACTAAAAATGGACGTGAAACATTCAGTAGGTCTGCTGATTGCTGGGTGGTAAGCTCGGCATGGTAAGGCATCAGCGTTACAGCGTTACCCTGTGCCATTTGGGTCAGAATCTCCAAGAGCAGACTAATAGCGACGTTGGGGACGACTATTTTTTGTCCTAACTCATCTTCTAAAACACTGATGCTGATGCTGGGACGCTCTGTTTGAATCAGTGGCGCAAGTTGGCGGCTGCTCTCTTTAGCTAGGGCTTTTTCAGCTTCACTCGGTGTGGATAGCAATGCGGTGAAGTTTGCGGGCATATTTTTTAGCGGGAGTTTGGTCGAATACTCCCATATCTCGATAATACCCACAAACTTCTATAAACGCAATAAGCGAAATAATCGAAATAGAGTTATGGAAGTTCTGCGATCGAACGGAAACAACTATTTTTTCTCACAAGCGACCCCATCATTGTCAGCATCGGCACTCCGCCGCCATCCTGGTGGAGTGTAGCCAGGTGGGACAGAAACATTACTAATTCCGGCTGCTTTTGCATCCTTGCAGCTTGTAAACTTATCTAGAATATGGGGCTGTAAACTTTCCGCTGCGACTTTCTGAGGTTCTACCTTCTTTTTGTCCTTAGCCGCTGCTGAGGCGATAGAAATTGATAGCAATAACATTGCTACGACAATAGTTTTAATCATGGGATGCACTTGAGATATTTCCATTGATTATTTCACTAATGGTCATCTACTGCCGATCGTCCATTACAAACCATCCGCCGTCAGGATCTTGCTTCAGTTAGACTCTATAAATAGCTAGCGTTTGAACAGCCAGATCTTGACGATTGTATAGCGTTAAGATCAATTGACACTCAATCGCGCCCTCTTCGGAGGGAGGACATCAATAATTTCAAACCAATTCGTTGATAAGTATTATGTTAATCAGATCTCTATTAATTGCTGCAATTTTAATAACTGCTTGCCAACCCACATCAGCCCAAGAAATCTCAAAACGAGTATTAGAACGCGCCAAAAATATTGAGCCAGAGTGCGATGTTGTTGAGGTTGGCTGCTATAGTTTTAAAGCGATCATTCAACTTGTCGATCGCGATAGTAGATTGAATGTCTGGCAGCTCAATGTTTGGAAAGATAAGCCAAAAATTAAGGAAGGACTTTCTGGTTCACTCAGAGATGGTGAAGTGGTCTATGTCGATCACCTTTTCAAGCGAAACGGCAAAACAATGGCTTATTTACAATATATTAAAGAAGGATGCAACTATCACCCAAATGGGGAGCCTTGTGGCGTTTACGGTAGTGTCGATGCGCGATTTTTGAGATAGAAAAACACTGGATTTTATTTTCCCTGTCATAATCTACAAGTAAAATTATCTTCTGGCAAACGCTAGGCAACAGACATAAACGAGATCTTTAGTGACCGATCAAATTGATAAAGTCTGTGGGATGCTATGGTATCGCTAAGAATTTTGAGATAAAACCCGCTGAACGTTTGTCTCAGCGGGTTTTGTGTGTCTATCGATCCGTGTAGTTGTAGTGTTTGAAGCAGTACTGGCTCATCCCGTCCGGATCTGGGATGACATCATCGGGACAGCCGCCGATCTGACAGCGGTTAGGGTAATGGATTTCCTCGGTAGGGTAAATATCTCGATCAGAGCGGGTGGATTGATTCATGGTTTAAACTGAGGATGTATTTTTATTGATTTGTCGCTTTGGGGTTTATCGCTAGGGCGATTTTTTGTGTAGATTGAGATAAATTCCCTCGCTCATGACAATATTACTCAATCTGCCCCCCATAAAAGCTGAATTTAAAATACCCAACTCTGAATGGCTGAAAACGTTGCCAGAATTTAGATCCAGCGATATTAAAGCGTGTTTCAAAAAATTATTTATGGTGGTATCAAAATCTCAAGTATTTGTGATTTTCTTTGCCGATGGAATCTAGGATCTCTTTCTTGAAGTCTTTGCACTTTCGATCGCCGCAGGTAAGAGATATCTTGCCAGTGCGAAGCGTAAATCGGTAGCAAAATAAACATTGACGTAAGCAAGGGACAGCCTTTTGTTCTCGAAGTTTTTTCCTACTTCGTTCACTATCAGCTTTGACGGCTTGATTGTATTCCTGGATCTCTCCTCTCCAGGAAATCAGTCTCATCAAAGATTCAACACCTCTCATAGCAACGTCAAGTTCTGAAAACCTCAGTGTTCTCAGATATTCAACAAGCTTTATTTCCCGTTGATTTTCTTCAATTACTTCCCATTCTTTAATGAGTCTTTTTCGTGCTTTAATACGCTCTCTCTCGCTTTTATCTTCTTCAGTTTTTTTGTCTTCTTTTGCGATCTTTTTTGATTCGTTCTGTAACCTGAAAATCTTGTTTATAAAATCAATATCAATTCTTTCTTTCGCGCGTTCATCCATTATTTCTCCGATGCTAATATCAAATATCTTCGCCCCTTCTACTGACACATCTGGATTGACACTTAAATTAACCTTCATGAAGTCAGATCCGGTTTTGCATTGACCATATATTTTGTCAAAAAGTGTTTCTAATTGAGTCTTGTCGTCTCGTTTTTGTTTTCTAAACGACAAAATATTCATACAGTATGACCTCAACAGCAAGTCGTACCTGTGATTTTCATAATTAACATTATGGCGGGTACAAAAGTCTCTTAAAAATTTGTCCACCTCACATTGATTATTATGAATCGAGAAATTTTCGTTCAGGCCTTCAACAAGATCATTGCTGTACTTGCGTAATTTTATTTGATCGTAATAGTCATATTTTTGAGGAAGAAATTTATTTCTGTAATTCTGCAAACCAAGCGGATCGAAATCGTTGGATTGAGGGATGCGAATTAATTCATCTAGAAGAATGTCATTAGGGATACTTCGAGCAATCGAAGTTCCATCCGCAAAGCAACAATCTGAAAATTCTATTTTTTTCCATCTTTTGGAAAGTATTTTCACAGGTAAATATGAATCGCTCATAATGGTGGTTAACAAAATTCAAAAATAAACTGCTAATCTAAATATCCGGTGCAACTAAATTACGCTTTGCCCCTGCATAGCCTTGGGTGGAGTAAAAACCAAC
>JANOXZ010000067.1:0-7748 GCA_031418695.1 Synechococcales cyanobacterium VAR_35_metabat_10 | reverse complement strand
AAGAAAATCACTTGACTATAGAACACCTTATGAGGTTTTCTTTTCTGTACCAGTATAGCAGCGTTGCACTTCAGTTTTGAATTGGCCCGGGTTGATTGCTATTGTGATCGCTCCTGCTCCCGTTATAATCGCACTGCAAATCATCTCAGTTATCGCAATCCCACATTTTCCTTGATCTAATTTTAGACTAATCGGGAACATTCATTTTTTCGAGGTAATGTCAGTTTTGAGTAGTAGTGAACAGAACTTCAGATTATGTGATTTCAGATACAAAATGATAATTTGATTAGTCTTCAGATTGTTTGAAACGCTTACCAACTCTAAAATCAAACATCTGCAAAAAAAGATTTCTTGACTGTTTCACAAATGATCGTATAGAATAATTCTAGTTACACAATTCATGAAGGTTTTTACTATGGCAATTCAAAGCTTAGTCCGAGTTCAAGAGTTAACTAAGGAGAGAAAGCAAAGTATAGAAGGCATTCTGACACGCGCTATCAGCGATATAGAGTTTCGTGAATTACTTCTATCTGCACCTTATGAAGCTCTAAGTGATTCAGGTTTAACCGGTGAAGAAATTGAGATTCTTAGCTCAATGAAGCGGGTTAAACTTGAGGAATGGGGGATTGATGTGCGTCGGTTCCGCGCATGGCTTCGCGACAATGGTAACAAGATATAGTGTAAAAGCTCTGTAATTATATATTTAGGAAGCTTGTCACACTATTTCTCAAATTGTTCATAGGACATCACTTTTTTTACTCGTAATCTCTTTTCAATACTGGGGTTATTTAGAGAAAAGTTTAGTTCGCTTTCTGAATGATTTGCATGCCCTGCCTGCTATCCATGGCAGGGTAATTATACCGAATTGAGGAATATTTAATGGCCGTTGCTGATATTTACCTGCTTGGTTCAGGAATTCATAGTTCTTTGCACTTCTCCGTCGAAACCCTCCAGGCAATTAGTGTTTGTCGAACGGTATTTGTTCTGCATGATGATTTGAGCATCCATGAATATTTGAAAGAATATTGCTCTGACGTGCGTGATTTGGCACCCATGTATGAAAATCAAGAAATTCGGTCTGATGTGTATCATAAAATTGCAGAGTTGTTAGTTAAGGAGGCCCTGGATAAGCCCAAGATAGCTTTTATTGTACATGGCCATCCTTTATTTCTAGTTTCTGCTGCCGAGTACACATTGAGTCTTGCAAGATCTCGCGGTCTTAGAGTATCAGTTCTTCCTGCAGTTAGTTCATTCGACACAATACTCTGCGATCTCGAAATTGATTACGGGTATGGGCTTCAAATGTTTGATGCAACAACACTTATACGGGAGCAATGGAAGCCTAACCCAGCAATTCCAATGTTAGTTTTTCAACTAGCTACAACATTGAATGGCAACGTTGTTTTTAGTGATCCTGATTCATCAGTTCTTAAGCCATTAGTGAATCATTTACTAGAAACCTATAGTCCAGAACATAACTGTATAGTATTGCATTCATCATCTCACATCATCGAAAGATCAACCCAAGTTGAAGTTGAACTAGTTAATCTATCAAAACCTAATTCTATTGAACTTTGGAAGAGACCAACACTTTATGTTCCACCAATCAGTTGAGGAAGTTATTTCCAAGGGTGAATCAAATTTAAACGAAATAATCTTGCAAAATGGTTATTACTCTTTTGACGACTTTGCAAGTTTTCAGTTAGTTAATTCCTTACTAGAAGAGATTCAATCACTACAGGATAATTTCACATCTTCAAGTTGCTACGGAGTCTATCATGATACTCAAGGTAGGGTTTTAGTTATGAATAAATTAGATAGAGAAAGTGATTTTCTCTTCGATTTTTCACGTAATCCTATCATGTTAAATATTGCTAAAGCTTTCCTCGGGAAGCCAGCTATACCTCTACACGTAGAATATTTTTCAAAGCCTACAGATGGAATTTCTTACACACCTCCTCATCAGGATCATATTTTTTATCAAGATCATTTTGATGATGAATTAGCCATTAGCTTTTGGATTGCACTCGATGATGTATCTGCAAACAGTGGCGCCTTAGAATATTCCCTCACCCCAACGATAAGTTTGTTACCTCACAAGCCATCTGATACCATTGACTTTGGATGTGAGTTAGAAAGCAAAAATATCAGCGGTTTATCTTTTGCCACTGTTGTAATACCGCGTGGAGGTTGCATCGTACATCATTCTTACTCCATTCATCGTACTCAACCTAATAGATCCGGAAAGCCGCGTCGGGCAGTTGTTTTCAACTATCGAGGATCTCCTTACCTAGAACATATTCAAGCAAAAAATTTGTGAGCCTGCAAGTTAGCTGGCTTTGAGGATGGGTTGGTTGTTTCTGAAAGATAGCACTCTAATGATGAGGATAATCACGCCTGTTCAAACGTCCATCTGCTCATTTTATATTGTTTAAACGATGCTTTATTGGAACTATCAAAGTGTTCAGTGTCGTGACGCTGGAGCAATACCCCCTGAACCAATTTCCTTACCTTACGGCAAACGGAGCAAACAATCTCCTTTTTCTTCCAAGGATTATACTACAGTGTGGAGAGCGATAGAAAATGGATACATAACTCAACCTAGTGATTGCCCACCTGTTCGACTAATTGCCAACTATGGTTTCTCAGTTTGTAGTCCAGGAAAGGTAATCATACGTCGTCTTCCGAAGCATTTACCCTTGAGAGGGTTCGAATCGGATCGAGCGATGTTTGGATTTGCTGAAGTAGGTGGAGATCCTTGGCCAAATAGTGACTCAGGATTTATTGCAAGCTGGATTGCTGGATCAGAATTTGTGAAAGTGCAGACAGGAATAGTGATATTTTTCCCAACGGACTGTTACTTATATCAAGGTCCATTACCAAATACATCTCTTCTGTCACAACCGAACATTGATGTAATGGCAGGATTAGAGTATCCAAGTAAGGAACGAGTCGTTGAGATCAATGGTAAGTATTATGGGACTGCCAATCTAAACATCATTGTTAAGTTACCACAAGGAGAAGAAACAATCACCCTCAAATCAGGGGATTTTTTAGCATGGTTTTTTGTTTTATCCATAAGAGGAAATAATCGTCTTACTAAGAGGGTATCGGAAGAGTCGGAACTGACACCTTGAAAACTAATTCTCTCGGCTAGTAGATGATGTACATGTTATTTAATACAAAATTTTTGGCAACTGTTTAATTCTTACCATTTTCGGTAATTTTTGCGCTTTCATAACATATTTAGTTCATTATGATAAGGTGTGTACTATCTAGATATATTAATATTTATTCCAATTTTGAACAATCCCAGTCCAAATCTTACCCCAACCTCATTTATGAATTTAAATTTGATTAAATTTCTATTAAAAGCATCTTGGGTAAATGTGCTAGCTGCTGCGATCATAGGCTCAATTAGTGGAATCGGTAGTGCAGCTTTGATAGCCTTAATTAATCAATCAATCAGTCAACTGACACCAACTCATCCTCAAATACCACAAGAACTGATGTGGAGATTTATAGGGTTAGTGACAATCGTTTTAATCACTAATCTGACTTCGCAGTTTTTGCTCGCGCAATTAGCGCAAGATGCCGTCTATAAATTACGATTACGGATTAGTGGTTGGATTTTGACATCACCCCTAAGACATCTTGAAGAACTGGGTGCGAACCGTCTGCTGGCTGTCTTAACTGAAGATATTCAAACAATCTCCAATGCGGTATTTAATGTTCCGGCATTATGTATCAGTGCGGCAATTGTGCTAGCATCATTAGCCTACCTGGGTTGGCTGTCAATTTGGGTACTAATGGGAACTCTCATATTTTTGATACTCGGTGTTAGTTTAGATAAATTGCTGTTCAATCAAGTATTGCGATTGTTCACCACAATACGGGAAGAAAATGATAACTTGATGAAGCACTTTCAGGCGATTACTAATGGGATTAAAGAACTAAAGCTTCATTCCCAACGCAGAGAAGATTTCATCGAAGAAGATTTGCAAGTTACAGCAGCTACCTTACGCGACTACCGGCTCAGGGGTCAACGAATACTCGCATTTTCGAACGGATTTGGAGAGTTATTATTCTTCATGCTTCTAGGATTATTAGTATACGGCTTACCACAAATCAAACTAGTTTCAGCCGAGTTGCTGTCGGGCTACGTGCTAACCATCTCTTATTTAATGCGACCGCTCATTAATATCCTGTCAATTTCACAGAGCCTGATTCAAGCAGATGTCGCCTTACGAAAAATAGATGCATTGGGACTATCTCTGAATAGTCATGCTGAAAACCTAGTTCGCACCAATATTATTCCCCAACAGTTTGATCGAATCGATATCCGACAAGCTATTCATAACTATCATATTGTGGATGGAGAAAATACTTTTACATTGGGACCGATCAACTTAACATTAACGCCTGGAGAGTTAGTATTTATAATAGGTGGTAATGGTAGTGGCAAGTCAACTTTGGCAAAGATATTAACTGGTTTATATGTACCTGATAGTGGAGAGATCAGGCTAAATGGTATTTTGATTAACGATCTCAACCGTGAATTGTATCGTCATTTATTTTCAACAGTATTCGCTGACTTTTACTTATTTGATCGACTCGTAGGTTTGCGACTAGCAGATGTGGATGAACAGGCAAAGATTTATCTAGAGCAACTGCAACTTACCCATAAAGTGGCAGTTCAAGACGGTAAATTTTCTACCACAGCACTATCACAAGGTCAACGAAAACGCTTAGCATTACTCACAGCTTATTTAGAAGATCGCCCAATCTACTTGTTTGATGAGTGGGCAGCAGATCAAGATCCGTTCTTTCGAGAGATCTTTTATCAACAGCTTTTACCAAAACTAAAACAGCAGGGTAAGGCAGTACTTATAATTAGTCATGATGATCGCTACTTTCATCTAGCGGATCAATTGCTCAAGCTTGAATATGGCCAAATTGTTAATGATGGGGTGAAATAATGCCATCACTCCTGTTAGCAAAGGTTTCTAGTCGGACTATTTTTCTATGCAATGATATATTTTAAGCCTTTTGTTGAAAGAAGATTTATCATCATTAAAGGATAATTAACGTTGACACATCATGTTACATTGTGATACGCTTTACAGCAAGTTGAATCAAATATAGTCGCTGAAGGTACATGATGTATGAATTCCAATCATTACGGTAATACTCAATAATTGTTGTATTGACCACAATATGGATGTCAACTTTGAAAAATTAAGTTTAATTTATGTTTCTACCAGAAATCGGAACAGTCGCTACATCTTTGTTAGAAATATTGAGCTATAGAGCGCAATATCAATCTGACTTGCAAGCCTACATTTTTCTTCAAGATGGTGAAGCTGAGTCAGAGATGTTTACATATGGGGAATTAGACAGTCGAGCAAAAGCAATAGCTGCCCATCTCCAGTCTTGGGAAGGAGAACGTGCTTTATTACTTTATCATTCAGGATTAGAATTTGTTTCAGCTTTCTTCGGCTGTTTATATGCTGGGGTAGTAGCAGTTCCGGTTTATCCCCCCACCAAAAATCAGAAGTTGTCTCGATTGCTATCGGTCGTTAATGATGCTCAAATAAAAGTAGCATTGACAAGTAGTTCTATATTGACTGATATTGAGAAAAGGTTCGAAGATAAATCTGAGCTAATTCAATTAAAGTTAGTAACAACTGATAATATCAGGGCTAGTCATCAAAATTTTGTTCCTAAGCCATTGACACCCGAAAGCTTAGCATTTTTGCAATATACTTCTGGTTCTACTGGAACGCCAAAAGGGGTAATGGTCACTCATGCAAATATCATGCACAATCAACTGTTGATTATGCATGCATTTGAACATAGTGAGAAGACTAGTATTGTTAGTTGGCTACCTTTGTTTCATGATATGGGCTTGATTGGTAGTATATTGCAACCAATGTATCTAGGAGTATTAAGTATTTTAATGCCTCCAGTGGCGTTTCTTCAAAAGCCAATTCGGTGGTTGCAAGCCATTTCCAAATACAAAGCTACTACCAGTGGTGGGCCAAATTTTGCTTACGATCTATGCGTCAAAAAAATTCATACACAGGAATTGGCTAGTATTAACTTGAGTAGTTGGAATGTGGCTTTCAATGGAGCGGAACCAGTAAAAGCAGAGACCCTGAAGCAATTTAGCAAGACATTTGCTGAGTGTGGGTTTAACTATAATGCCTTTTATCCTTGCTATGGAATGGCTGAGAGTACTCTGTTTACAACAGGTATGAAAAAATATCAAAAGCCAATTGTTAAAGGATTTTCAGCTAGGGATCTAAGACAAAATTTGGCGGTGGAGAGTGGAGTTTCATCTCAAGAAAGTCGATTGCTTGTAGGATGTGGTCGTTCTTATCTAGACTCCAAAGTTATTATTGTTAACCCAGACTCGCTAACTTATTGTCAAAAAGGACAGGTAGGTGAAATTTGGCTATCTGGTGGAAGTATCGCTTCTGGGTATTGGAATTTTCATGAAGCAATACAAGAGACCTTTAGAGCTTATTTGAAAGATAGTGGAGAAGGTCCTTTTTTACGAACGGGGGATTTAGGTTTTTTTTGCAATGATGAGTTATTTGTTACCGGAAGACTAAAAGATCTAATTATCATTAGAGGACGCAATCATTATCCCCAAGATATTGAATTGAGTGTTGAAAAGAGCCATCGAGCATTGAAAACTAATAGTGGATCTGCTTTTTCTATAGAAGTAGAAGGGGAAGAAAAACTAATCGTGCTTCATGAAGTGGAACGAACCCACCTCCGTCAACTTAACTCAGATGAAGTAATAGAAGCAATTAATCAAGCTGTATCACTAGAACACGAATTAATGATTCATACTATAGTTTTACTGAAACCAGGAAATATCCCTCAAACATCTAGTGGTAAGATTCAACGTAGTACTTGCCGTCAAAAATTTATTGACGGCAGTTTGCAGAATGTAATCTTCGCTAAACAGCAAGCATTATATTCAAGAATACATGAAGAACCATTCAGATGCCAAGTCTCTAAACTAGAGCCTCGAATTAATCTTAATTGTGAAGGAAATGAAAATTCTAGCGAAATCACAGAAAATAAAAGCCCTAAGTCTTTATCAAGGAATAGTGTTACATATAATGTTTGTTCAATTCAAGAGCTAATTATAAGTAGACTAGCTAAGAAATTAGATATGCAGGTTGATCGTGTTATTGAAACTAATGCCACTTTTATTAGTTATGGTATAGATTCAGTTATGGCTGTAGAGTTAGTCCAAGACCTTGAAGATTGTTTAGGACATGCTTTAGACCCAACTTTGCTTTGGAATTTCCCTACTATTGAATCCTTATCCCAGCACTTAATCAAATTTCTCGAACGAAATCAGAAATTTGGAGAAGAAGAAAATGGGATACTTCAAAAAAATAGTTTAGAAAAAAAAGATTGGAGCGAGGGGGAAATATGAATGATTTCACTGTTGTAATTTAAAATAGATTTTACATGTAAGAAAATAGTATCAACATCATTAATTTACTATCAACAAGTGGGGAAATCAGATGATTTTAGTTGAATTTCTACAAGATCTTGTAATTAAAGGTTGGGAGTTTTGGATTGAGGAGGAGGAGCGACTACGATACCGCGCACCAGAGGAAGAATTAATTCCTGAAGTATTAGTTCAGCTTAAAGAACATAAAGCTTCCATTCTAGAATTACTACGGGACGGCACAGATATTTTAAATGTTCATCCTCTTTCC
>JANOXZ010000066.1:0-3697 GCA_031418695.1 Synechococcales cyanobacterium VAR_35_metabat_10 | reverse complement strand
CATTTTAGTTGCTCAGGAAACAATTCTCGCGATGAAAACGTCGGGCACCTTACAAACAAAGCAGGGTAAATCATCGACACCTAAGCTTATGTTTGGCAAGGAAATATCAACCCAGTTAATTATCGGTTTACTTATGAGAACACAGCTTTTAATGGCATCTTTCTTAACTGCTGCCACCGTTGTAGGTGGTATTTTTTCAACGGCTGCTTTTGCCCAGAGTAATGGCAACACAGTTGTTCATAACAACGTTGTAAATAGCTTGGGTAGCAGCACTCCCATTACGGTCAATCGTGAATCTCACAGCGTAATTAATAATCCCGGTGTTGGCAATGTGCATGTTGATAATAATTTGGTACTGAGTGGGAGCTGTGGTAAATCAACTGTCAACAACAACGTAAGTCATCAAGGTTCGATCGGTGCCAGCACCAATGTAGTCGTAGATGTTTGTATGCCTGGTGCTAACGGGAATCTTTCTGGTGGTCGCCACAATCGCAGAAGATAAAATATTTAGTAAAACTTAATACTTATTTTAGGTAAGCTAAATGGCTTGAGGTGTTTTAAACTTCAAAGTCGTTTGGCTTTTGTTTTGGGGCAAAAACAACCGAAACAATGAATTTGGATAGAACCAATCGTAGCCTGTATGCTGCTGCTGTATTGCTTTTTTAGATTGAAAATGATATTTTTGGTCAATTATATTGAGATTGAGCACTAGCGAACCTATGAGAAAACCACATATCTGCTTACTGGCATCAGTCGGACTATTGTTTGCTGTCGCCCCAGTAAATGCTCAGAGTACTACTAATAACCAACCGACTACGGTAGGTGATAACTCTAGCAATAACTTAATTGATAACCGTCCGGTACAGAATGCGAATGCTAATACTGGTATCTCCAATAGTATTAGCATTCCTAATATCTATCCATTGCAAAATAGTTTAGTGGCACCAGTAAACACCGAGAATGATTTTGGGCTTAACGCTTCGGTAGGACTCAATACTTTGGATAGCTCTAACGTCACCGTATATTTGGGCTTTGTTTTTCAACCCGGTCGCACAGATGACCACAATCATCGGATGGCCAGATTACGCAAAGAAACTGAAGTGTTAGAAACCAATAAAAAGCTTGCTCAGACTCAGCTTTCTTTGTTGGAGCAACAGATTGCTGAAACCAAATTCCGTTTACAGCAAGCTCAGCAAGCCATTACACCAAATCCAAATACACCTCGCTCTTATGCACCACCACTAGGTATAGGTCGCTAACAGTAATCAACAAAAAAGCCGAGTTCGATTCGAACTCGGCTTTTTTGTTAAGGTGTCTAACTAGCTCAGCTTTTCAAAGGAGCTAATCGCCAGCACTGGCCCGATCGCTGCCGCTGTCATTACTTGGTCGTCGATCGCTCCGCTAATTGTCACCTTTAAACCAGCTTGGCGTAGGTCTTTGGGGCAAGACAGTAACTCATAGGTCTGACCATCGTCACCAACCAAAGCCCAAACGCCCATGCCAATATCTTTCTTTTCTACTAGTCCGGTTACGGTAATCATGCTTGAGCCTCCGCTTTAGCTGCCTTGGCCGCAAATTTAGCCAAGATGAAACATAGAGCAGCATTCACACCCAAGAAGATCTGAGGAACCAAGCCGTCACCCAGCATCCACACATGGGGTTCATACACCATATTCACTGCCAAACAAGCTGAGGTGCCTAAGAGCAGACCGATCGCAAACCGCTTACCAGTTTCATTACTCCAGAGTAAGGCCAACAGTGCAGCGGGAATTAGCACACTGGCAAACAATGGATTCAAGATATTATTACCGGCGATCGCGTTGCCCATTTCGGCTACCGAGCTACCCATCATTCGGAAAGGAGCTTGGGGTAAATCGAACATGTAGAAACCGCGCATAAAGAACAGGCCACTGCTGCCAGTGATCAATCCGGTAGCCAAAGAAACTGAGGGAAACAGGTAGCGCACTAAGAAGGCAAACATGTAGGAACCCACTACCATCAAGATCTTAGGTAACAGTGCTACAGCACCACCGTCAAACCAGAAGCGCAGATTGAGATAGCCGTTTTCGTGCAGCCATCTAAAGAAATCATTGAAGGAAATCTGACCACGAGCGGCCAATAGAACGGCGGCTCCGGCATCTAATTGACCAGCACCGTAATGATTCAATGGATCTTCGGCGATTTGACGTACTGATTGCTGAAGCACTTGTTGTACTGCATCAGGATCTTTGACTCCCGCAGACATGATCATGGCAGCCACGCCAGCGACGTGAGGAGAAGCCATGCTAGTGCCCTGTAAGCCAATTACTTGGGCTGCACCACCATCTGGGTCAATGGTTTCTTGCCAGACCCGGCTACCGTGTCCACCACCCGGAGCAGCGATATCTACACCTGCACCGAAGTTAGAAAACTCAGCTTTTTCGCCTTTGGCATCGAAGGCGGCTACGCCAATTACATGGTTGTAACGAGCAGGATAAGAAGCGGAGCCTTGGTTTTCATTACCAGCCGCCGCGACGATTACTACGCCTTTAGCATGGGCGTAGTCGATCGCCTCTTTCATTAGCGCGCTTTCGCCGCCGCCACCCAAGCTCATGTTAATGACGTTGGCACCTTTATCGGCAGCAAACTTAATAGATTCAGCAATATCAGAGACCGTTCCGCCACCAGCAGCCGAAAGTACCTTCAGCGGCATAATCTTGGCTTGGTAAGCTACTCCAGCTACCCCGATCGAGTTATTGGTCGATTGGGCTACGGAACCGGCTACGTGGGTGCCGTGACCGTTATCATCATCGGCTTCGGCTTTGTTGTTTACAAAGTCATAGCCTGCGACGAAATCAGTCTTGTCCATATCGGTGGTTTTGGTCACACCGGTATCGATCACCGCTACAACAATGCCCGAGCCTTTGTTGGTTTCCCAGGCTTGCTCAACGTTAATGTTATGCATGTGCCACTGTTTGTTATACAGCGGGTCATTAGGGGCACCGGCAGTATGGATATATTCTGGCTCATTGACATCTTTCGCTGGCGCTGGGTCGGTTAGACCATAGATATAGTTGGGTTCGATCGACTCAACATCTTTCAGCAACTCAGGGTCTTGGCTCTTGATCTTATCCAAGATTGCCTTGTTGCCCTTGAAGGTATAGAGATGGTCGGATTCAGAGAACTTACTGTTTAGTTCTGGTGCCACGCCAAACTTGCTTTGCAACTGTTTGAGCTGGGATTCTATCTCACCCTTGGGCAAGTCTTCGCGAAAATCTACGGCGATCGAGTCGAACTCGCCCTTGGTGGCCAAGCCCTGGAAATTGTAGAGGGCAAAGCCAATTCCAGTGACAAACAGGCAGCAAAGCAATAAAAGTCTACGCATGGCTACTATATGTGGTTACTATTTGCAGTAAATTAACAATTCATTCTCTATATCAGGATAACCTAGGAATCAGCGATCGTCTTCCTCTGAAAACTCCGAACTGCACTTGTCCACTATTTGCCCACAATGAATCAATATTTTGCCACCGTTGCTAGGGGCTTAGAAGCTCTGGCTGCCCAAGAATTAACCGAATTAGGCGCACAGTTTACCGAGATTGGTTTCTGTGGAGTATTTTTTCAGGGAGATATCTCGCTGCTTTATAAGGTCAACCTGTGGGCAAGACTGCCTTTTCGGATTTTGTTTGAGCTGACCCAGTTTCCTTGTGCCGATGGA
>JANOXZ010000065.1:0-4563 GCA_031418695.1 Synechococcales cyanobacterium VAR_35_metabat_10 | reverse complement strand
GTCACTTCAACTTTTTGATCTGGCAATGTTTCAATTTGACCAGTAGTTTTAATACCTACATTCAGACGCTGGTTTCTGATGGGTTCAATCTTTAATCCTAAACGTTTAATTGTTTCGGCATCAACCGTCACACTGCTAGCTGCATCGCCACCAGACTTAAATGAACTACCACCAGTATGATCATGTCCGGCACCAGCCAAAACTATCTCAGGACTAGGTAATGTAATAAGTATGAGTAAAGGTAATAGTGCTTTTAGTTTGTTTGATCGCATAGTAATCATCATTTAGAGTTTATTTGCAGTGGCCTTTAATTGGTAGATTAAAATGTCGTAGGCCGCATCGTTACTTCCTACAAGGATACCCATAAAAGCTAGGTCTAGGATGTAGCCTTAGGAAACATTCACCCAGAAATCAGCAGTCACAATTTTGCCACTCCGGTTAAACTGCCCCCACATTTTATATTTGCCAGCTTTAGGGAAAGTTGTCATGAAGTGAACCTCTCCATTACCACCATGTTGAACGGCATGAGCGTGAATGTAGTCAGCACGAGTTAAGGATGCTGAATCTTTCATAATTACTAAGTGTCCTTTTTCTCCTAAGTATGGTTGCAAATCTGTGACTGGTTGGCCATTAGCTTGCTGCATTTTAAATGCTAGCATTGTCTCTTTGCCCGCTTTTAGATTGTCGGCAGTCAACTGAACCTTGGTATCACTAATCAATTTGGCTTTGTTAAAGTCTACTTTTGATGATGTTGCTGCTTTACCAGCTACTTTGACCTGCATTAGTGATACCTGTTCGGCTTGACCGACTGGTTTGTAGTCACTGACCAGGGTGTATTTCCCACCCTGTGGAAAACTAGTCTGAACTTCAAAACGGCCTTTTTGTTTGTAAATCGGGTGAATATGGCTAAAGGTTTGTAGATCGTCACTGACCACAATGAGATGCATTTTTTTGGTTTGAAAAGTTTCAAATTTGTCTACAGCCTCACCGCTCTTAGCTTTTACATCAATAATTAATTTGGTTTCAGCACCAGCTTGAATATTATTAGCAGTTAATTTAGCCGTTGTGTCCTCAGATCCAGAAGCTGCGGACGTAGTAGGCATTGTCATACCACCATGTCCACCGTGATCATTCCCCTCAGCAATCTTTATTACTTCGGCTGGAGATTGACCAACATTAGTGACACTAGTGGCTTTGTTGTCGTTGCAGGCAGCAAGCAACAACAATCCACTGGTGATGACGATGAAACTGATTTGTTTTTTCATGACTGTTTAAGTTGGCATTTTGCAAAAGTGTTGATTATCAATGTTATAAACTATAAGCTAATAGAACAAACAACTAAATGTTAAGTGTAATTAGAGCACCTACATTCTGGCGGTTTTTACGCTATGGGTCTAGGATCTCACCCAATTGTGAATCGAGGATGAAAAATTGTCAGAGTGAAAATCACCTGAAATTCATTGTCTGCCGAGCTGTTCAGCTAGGTTATCTCAATGTAAAATATTTCATCTAGGATTCACTTTTGCTGCATCCATTGAAAGTGACAAGCTAATTTGCAGCACTTTATGAAAAAATCCCCAGTAGGAATAGCCTGTGGCACCAGCGGATCATTGATGGCGATCGATACTTTCATCTAACGTCAGCAAAGTTGCAAGACTCTTGAAAATCGATATGAGAATTTTACTAGCTGAAGATGAACCAGATATCGGCCACGCTGTCCACCAAATACTGAATCGTGAAGGGCATGTCACTGATTGGGTTACAGATGGCAACCAGGCTTGGGAATATCTGCAATCAAACTTTGTCCACTATGATTTAGCAGTGCTGGATTGGATGATGCCCGGTTTGTCTGGTATCGAGGTATGTCACAGAATGTACAAAAGCCAACATCCAGCCCGAGTCTTAATGCTGACGGCCAAAGATACCATAAACGATCGAGTGCAAGGACTAGATGCTGGAGCCGATGATTACTTGGTCAAGCCTTTCAGAATGCCCGAGCTGCTAGCCAGAATTCGCTCTATTCAGCGGCGGTTAGAATATCAATCAGAGTCAAATATTCTCGAAATTGGCAGCTTGGTGCTCGATCGAGATAATCTCTGCATCTATTCCATCCTTGATCCAAGCGTAGTAGTTAACTTATCGGCCAAAGATTTTTTGTTGTTAGAATACTTGATGTGCCATATCAACATGATCATGACCCGTGACCAAATAGCCGAAGCTCTATTGCTAGATCAGAATGAAATCACCAAGAATCTCATAGTTGTGCGGGTGAAAATTCTGCGTCAGCAATTATCAGAGATCGGCTTTGAAAAAGCAATCGAAAGTGTTTATGGTCTGGGATATAGACTGGTTTCTGAAGCTCTTAATCGTCAATTATAATTTTTCATACTTTTGATTTCCATGCGTAAAAATCAACTATTTAATAAAACCAGGCTACAAATTGCTGCATGGTATGCAGCAGGTACCGGCACGCTTTTGATTTTGGTGAGTTTTTATCTGTATTTTACAGTGAAGGAAAGTTATGAGTCAGCAATTGATCGAGAAGTCGCGGCCTTAGCTGGTACTTTGCATGACGCTTTAGAGCCAAAATTACAAACACCAGGAGTAATCAGTGACCGTATTGATCGAGAAATAATTCCAAACTTATGTGTGACTGGCAAAAACTGTAATCTGACCAAGTTTACACAGCGTCATTCTTTGGGTGTAACACAGCAAGATGTTTACTATTTGCGCTTCTATAATCTTCAACAGCAAGTCATTGCTCAATCAGGAGTCCAGCCCATCGGAGATATCACTCCGAACTTTGGGGATTCTTGGCAATCAATTCATGATGATAATGGTCAGCATTACCATCGTTATTCTACGGGCTTAACTACTGCCGATGGCCGTCCTTGGGGATTTTTACAGGTTGGTCGATCAATGAAAGAATTCGATGAGCGGTTGGCTAATTTACAGATACGGATGGTGCTGATTTTACCGTTTCTCATGATATTTATTGCATTAGTGAGCTGGTGGGTAGCCGGTCTTACCATGAAGCCAATTTATAGCTCCTATGCCAAAATGCAGCAATTTACCGCTGATGCTGCTCACGAATTACGAACTCCATTAATGGCTCTTCAGGCCACAATAGAATTGATGCAATATTATGAACCTACAGAATATTTCCAGCAAAAAGAATCTTTGATGGCGCTCGATCGACAGGCAGAGCGACTGATCCAGCTTGCCCAAGATCTACTGATGCTATCTCGCCTAGATTCTCCGGTAGAGCAGTTGCAATTAGAACCATGTTGTCTGAATCAGGTGGTGCCAGTATTAGTGAAAAACCTGCAATCTTTGAGTCAAGGGGCTGAGGTAAAGCTAATAACTGATCTGAGAACAGCAGTCCCTTTATCAGTCAAAATTGATCGCATTCATTTAGAGCGAATGCTTACAAATTTGGTATCTAATGCGATCGAACATACCCCAGTAAATGGCTGCGTAACAGTTGTGCTAGATCAATTGGGTAAGTTTGCTCTTTTACAAGTGATCGATACTGGGGTAGGAATGTCGCCCGAAGTACAGGAGAAAATTTTTGACAGGTTCTATCGAGCTAATAGTGATCGGGGGCGACAAGCTGGGGGAGCTGGTTTGGGTTTAGCAATTGTCAAGTCAATCATTACTAGCTATGGTGGCAAAATAGAAGTCCTTAGTCAGTTGCAACAAGGTAGCACTTTCAATATTAAGCTGCCACTGTAAGCCTCAAATTTACAGATTTTATTTTTCTGGCAATTTATACCGATCAACAATTTTCTTGGCAAACTCTGGCACATGAGCCGCCAGTTTTTGGGGATAGTTACGTTTAACGTACAAATAGTTCCGAGTAAAGTGAGAATCGATCGAGAACCGGGCATACTCCAAACCTTTTGGACCAATTTGCTTAATAGCTACCCCTAAAATCTTCGCTACCCACATCGGCAAAGTCATCGCCTTGTCATAGGCAGCAATACCCTGCTGTACAGCTTCTTGACGTTTGCCCTGAGAACTGACCGGCTGAGTCTCCAATAAATCTTGGACTAGATCAAGCATTTCTTGACCTCGATCGTTCCGCACTACAATCCACTGCCACCCAAAGGGCGCACCCATGTAGCCCACCACCAGATCAGCTAGAGAATTAACGTAGTCGAAGCAACTTAAGCAAGAAGGCGCAAAGACATCTTTTAACTCCTTAGTATTCAGACCAAAGAAGGGCACTAATTCTGTAGAACCATCTTCGTGCTTAAAATGCACGTTAAAATCTTGCATAAACTCGTAGTAGACCACGGTGGAAGGCGATCGACTAGTAGTATCCAAAAACTTCTGCAAACCGGCACGGCTTACGTTATCGGTACAAGGAGTCCCCAATACGTAGAGTTTTTCAATGCCCAGCTCTTTTTCCACGGCGCGCAGAGCTTGAATTTGACAGCCGACACCGATCACCAGTAGCTTCTTCATTCCCGACTGGGCGACTTGTTCTAACACTGACAAGTTCGGAGACAATGTGGGCTTGTTAACTTTAGCAGCCAATATTTCTTCCCGGTTGCGAGC
>JANOXZ010000064.1:0-1825 GCA_031418695.1 Synechococcales cyanobacterium VAR_35_metabat_10 | reverse complement strand
CGGCGAGCGGGCTGGCCCCTTTTTCGGTTTGTGAAAAAAGGCGCGCGGCAGCCAGCGCGAGAGTGAAAACGAGTGCGGTTTTCATGTTCGATTGTTTTTAAAAATTCATTTTTACTCCCAGCCCGGCGGGAAGTTTTTCAGCATCAAAGCCTTGAACCGCTTCGTCTTTTTGATTTTTGGTAACTATTTAGCTGCCGAAAGGAGCGACATATGGAATTGCGGTGCTGCAAACAGCACGAAGTTCATTGAAAACATTGAGTTGATGCTTACGGCAAGTGCTGATAAAGCCTTGAATCCGGGCATAGGAATTTGCGCCATCGGGTGTTCGAAAACAACCGGCGACCTTTTGTTTGGTTTTTGCGGGTCGCAAGTCCCGTTCCGCCTGGTTGTTGGAAAACGGAACGATTTCAAACTCGGCAAAAGCCAAAACGGAATCACAGTGCTTGACGAGCCTGTCTAACAGGCTGAGTGCTTTGCCCCTTTTTTTGCGCCCCCTTTTTTTCTTCGGGGGGCTTTCGGGCGGGCTGGTTATCGGGAGCAAAAGTTCCTCAAGTTGGATGGCGTTTTGGCAGGCTTCAAGCCAGTTTTTCTTTTCAAGTGCCATGTTTGGGACTGTTTTCGTGCCTTTTTCGCTCCTTTTGAACAAATCGAGGAGGGTTGCATGGAGCGCGGTTGCCCAAGCCTTGTCCTGTTCGATTTGGGCCTGCAGTTCTCGCAGCAGGTGGGGGCCGCAAAGCCCGTGAAGACATTGGGTGAACTTGAAATAGAAGGCATAGCAATCGTGCAGAAGCCAGCCCTTGAATGCGCCCAGGATTGAAACGGCTTCCGTATGCGCTTTTTTGCCTCGTTTTTCGCTGACAAAAAGATAGGTGAACAGGGCATTGCAGGTGGTGTGCAGCCAATAGTTCAGCTTGCCCGACACCTTGAGGCCCGTTTCGTCCGCATGGAGGACCTCGCTGGACAAAAGCTGTTCCTTGATTCGGTTTTCAGTCGCTTCGAGGTTGGCGAATGCCATTTTGTTGTTGGAAACCGCGGTGCTCTCGTTCAAATCATGCCCAAATAGGTCCTTGAACAGCGCACTGGTTTTCTCAAAAGACAACTGACAGGAGTTGTTCAACATGACCGTCAATGCCCGCACGCCTGCCCCGTATTGAACGGGTGCGGCGACGACCCCCAAGGGCAATCGTCCCCGATGAACACGGCCACAGGCGCATTGCTGTTCAATAACCTGATATTCCGTCACCTCCAATTTGGGTTGCGGAAGGTCAAAAACCTGGCATTTTTGGACTATTTTCCCTGAATTCGGGTCCAACGGGTTGCCGCAACTGCAAACCGCCGTCCGCAATGGGACGATATCGTTCGGGTTGTCCACCTGGCAAAGGGTCTTCCCGGTATGGTCTTGCTGGCCGCCCTGGGCTTTCGGCTCTTTGGGGATGCCGGGCCGTTTTTTGTACAGGTCACTTGATGGCGGGCGACTCGAATTCCGGCTGTTTTGGTTCAAGCGCACTTCCAGTTCCGCAACCTTGAAGGCCATTTGCTCCAGTTGCCGTTGTTGTGTCTCGATTATCGACAACAAGCTCCTTATCAAAATATGACAGGATTCAATGTCTGTAGGCAGTTCCAACTCTTTTGTTTTTGACGACACAAGTTATTGCTTTTCTTGCTGTTCAATCGCCCCTTTTGGGGTAGCTAAATAGTTACGTTTTTTCAAACTTGTCTGCGATTGAATTCACAGGCCTTCAAAACAGTTGAATGTTTCCAACCAAAACCGACATCTTCATCGTGGGAGCCGGGCCTTCCGGAGCCACCCTTTCCCTTTTTTTGG
>JANOXZ010000063.1:0-11245 GCA_031418695.1 Synechococcales cyanobacterium VAR_35_metabat_10 | reverse complement strand
GATTTCGGGTTCATATTTTTGATCATCACCATCATAATAGTCTTGCATATCGTCGTAATCTGCCCAAAAGTGATTGACCACAATAGAGTTGGGGCGATCGGCGTGTAAAACTTTGGGCAGAAAGCTAGTTAGCTCACTGAGGGCAGGATGGTCGGCAATTAGCTGTTGGAGTTGCCATTCGGTAAATAGTTCACCAGACTGATTGCCATTAGTATCTGGGGCTTCTTGCTTAACCAGGATGGGTTGTGAATCGGTGGTTGTGACCAAAATGTTAAAGTTTCTGGCGCTAAATCTTTTCAGGGTAGTAGAGTCTCGATCAAAGGTGCCGAAACCATTGCCCTGAAGATAAGACAAAACATTTTCCGAATCTAAGATAAAGGTCATGAGGATGGTTTAGATCTTTCGTCTCGATTGGTCAAGAATATCATAACCAGCAATCTTCATTATCCCGTTTGGCTTCTACTCAATTGAATCAGGATCTATTCCTAACTCAGACAGCCGCCTGCGCAAAGCATTATTTTTTTGCTCGATCGCTGCTTTTTCAGCAATTGCACCATCAGCTCGTTGAGCTTCCATGTCAGCGCGTCGAGCCTCAGCTTTAGCTCGTTGAGCTTCAGCTTTGGCCAGAGCATCCTTCTCCTCTGCTCTTTCAGTCGGAGTAGGATATCTCACCTGATTCTCATCGTACCAAAATAGCAACTCCCGATGACGATTGCGATAAATTTGTTTTTCTGCACCAATGGCTAGCCCAATTTCGGGCATCCAATATGGATTTTTACCATCGCTCTGCAAAACATACTCACCGTCAATCAACTTGTAGAGTTGGAACCTAGCTTTTCTTTTACGTAGAGGAGCATAGATTAAGTAATATAATACGCCGGTTGATTGGTAGATTTGGAATTTCTTGGTGTGTTCTTTACCACGAGTTTTAGATACAACTTCTAGGGCAAATATTGGGATTACCATTTCATCCCATAACACATAGCTAGGGCGTAAGTACTCATCATCAGAATCTTCTACCCCCAAGCTCAAAAAGCCATCAGGGGAAATAGCTGGCTTGTCTGGGTCGTAGTAAAATCCCAAATCCAGCCCAAAGAGCCAATTGGTGCGATCTCGCCATATATCATGGAGTATTGCTTTCAGTAACCCCGAAACTAGTTCTTGTAACTCACTCTCCACAGGTTTATCATCCGAATCTGGTAACTCTTCTGCTGTTGGTAATCCATCTCGAAACTTAAAGTCTTCGATCGTGGGATTGCGCTTTTTGACTGCAACTGTGATGTTTGTGACCACAGAGGGCTTAGAACTTTTAACCAGTGGCGAAGTAGTCATATAAATTAGCCTCGCTAACTTTCTCTTTGTTAGTTTAACCTTTGACCTGTTTCATAGCCAGCACCAAACTATCGCAGAATTTTCAACACTGTCACTAACTCAGCATCAGCAACAAAAGGAGAGAAAACCCGCGATAAACCATACTGAGATGGTGCTACTTTCACAAACAGCATTTTATCTCCATTTGTTAACATCTCAAAACCGGGGCGATTACCCTGTGCAGATACACCAAAATCGAGGTGAGGATTCGCCATCAAGTAGGCCAAAGCCTGAGGTAAAGCTGACCAGATAGAGAGCATCGTCTTTTTCGATTCCAAAATCATTACCCAGAAAGAATCACAGATGACCAAAGCATCAATCCGGCCTTCCAGAATTTCTTCGCTGTCTTGAATTAACAGCTTCACCGATTCCTCGGCACGCACCCGGAAGGGCGGATCGTAGAAACCCGCAATTGCCAACAATGGCGAAGCCAGCAGCAAAGTTACCGTGTTTTTCAACAGGTGTCCAGCCGACCGATGGTAAATATAGCGACGACGCAGATCGGCAAGCTGCTGGTATCCTGTTCGGTGAGTTCCGCCGAAAAGCACTGCCATTCCCCAAAAAAATCTGGGTTTTCATTGCGGATCAGCCCAAATCGCCGCTCTGCTTCGGCGATCGTGGTAATCGCAATGGTTTCACTCATGGAGATTGGGGATAAGTTTAAGCATCTCTCTATCCTAAAATAAATATTCTTAAGATCTGAGAGTATTGTAGAAGACAGCGGGAATGTTAAGATTTTGTTACGATCGATCACCGACCTTACTTTAAACTCACTCTAGGAGATTCCAGTTAATGCTCAGACTAGAACACATCAGCAAAATCTATCCCACTGGCGAAGTTCTAAAAGATATTAACTGGGAAGTCAAACCAGGCGATCGAATTGGCCTAGTGGGGGTCAATGGTGCCGGTAAGTCCACCCAGCTCAAGATCATTGCTGGCAAGACCGAACCTACCACTGGTGAAATCATTCGTCCATCTAGTCTACACATTGCCTACCTCAGCCAAGAATTTGAAGTAGACAACTCCCGCACGGTCAAAGAAGAACTGTGGCAAGCCTTTGGTGCCGCCAACGAAGCCCATGCAGCCCTAGACGAAGTTCATCGCCAGCTCGAAGTCGCCACCCCCGAAGAGCTAGACAAGATTCTGCACAAAATGGATAAGCTGCAACGGCAGTACGAAGCCCTAAACGGCTATGCCCTCGAAGCCGAAATTGACAAAATCTTGCCCGAAATGGGCTTTGAATCCGAAGACGGCGATCGATTAGTCAGTGCCTTTAGCGGTGGCTGGCAAATGCGGATGAGTTTGGCCAAGATCTTGCTGCAAAGCCCTGACCTGTTGCTGCTAGATGAACCTACCAACCATTTAGACCTCGAAACCATTGAATGGTTAGAGAATTACCTGCGCAAGCTAGAAACCCCCATGGTAATTGTCTCTCATGACCGAGAATTCCTCGATCGGCTCTGTAACCAAATCGTAGAAACCGAGCGTGGTGTTTCCCAGAGCTACTTGGGCAATTACAGCACTTACTTAAGTGTAAAAGCTGAGAACGAAATGGCGCAGCTCAGCGCTTTTGAACGCCAGCAAAAAGAACTAGAAAAACAACAGGCTTTCGTCGAAAAATTCCGTGCTAGTGCCACTCGTAGTACCCAAGCCAAGAGCAGAGAAAAGCAGCTTGACAAAATTGAACGCATCGAAGCACCAGTCGGCGGAATGCGTACTCTGCACTTCCGCTTTCCCCCTGCTCCGCGCAGTGGTCGGGAAGTAGTAGAAATCAAGAACTTGGTGCATACCTACGGCGACAAGATTTTGTTCTTGGGTGCCGATCTGTTAATTGAACGCGGCGATCGGATTGCCTTTCTAGGCCCTAATGGCTCCGGCAAATCCACCTTGCTGAAAATGATCATGGGTACCGAGACTCCCACCGAAGGCGAAATTTCATTAGGTCAACACCAAGTACTACCCAGCTACTTTGAGCAAAACCAAGCAGAAGCGCTGGACTTGAACAAAACCGTGATGTTTACCATCCATGATGAAGTCCCCGAATGGACCAACGAAGAAGTTCGGACTCTCTTGGGTCGCTTTTTATTCAGCGGTGACAGCGTGTACAAAAAAGTCGAATCCCTCAGCGGTGGCGAAAAAGCCCGCTTGGCTTTGGCCAAGATGCTATTAAGTCCTTTTAATTTGTTGATTCTAGATGAGCCGACTAATCACTTAGATATTCCAGCCAAAGAAATGCTGGAAGATGCGCTAAAAAACTATGATGGTACGGCTTTAGTTGTATCGCACGATCGATATTTCATCTCCCAAGTAGCCAACAAAATCGTAGAAATCCGCGATGGCGAATTCCGAGTCTACTTGGGCGATTACCATTATTACTTAGACAAAATCGCCGAAGAAAAAGAAGCAGCCAAACAACAGCGACTCGCAGACGAGCAGGCTGCAAAAAAAGCTGCTAAACAAGCCAAGGCAACTGCTAAAGGCAAATAAAAGTAAAGAACAGTGAATTCACTGATGCTATTTACGATATATAAGGTGTGGAAGACCCGCTGGGTTAACTACCTAAGTAATTTTACACACCTTGAACATTCCTGTTCTATAATCGGAGAATAGTGTTTGTGAGTTCAAGAATTTTATGTCTATTAAAAATAACGTGGTAGCTGCTGTTTTATTGGTAGCTTTGACTGGTACTTTGGCTAGCTGCGGCGGTGGTGCTGACGTGAAAGATAAGGTATCTGATGCAGGCAAAGGCGCTGTAGACGCAACCAAAGATGCTGGTGGTAAAGCTGTTGATGCAACTAAAGGCGCTGTAGATTCTAGTGGTAAGGCTTTAACTGGAGCTGCTGCTACTGCTGCATTGACTCCTTTGGTAAAAGAAGCTAAGACTCCTTTAGTATTGGCTAACACCGATGTCAAAGCAGGCAAAATGGACAAGGCCAAAGCTAATTTTGCTAAGTTTGAAGAAGTTTGGAAGACTGTAGGTCCTAAAATTCAGCCTTTAGCTGGTGATAAATATGCCGCGATCGACGCTGGTGTCACTAAGCTTTCTGCAGCTATGGGTGGCACTGATAAAGCCAAAGCTGGCGACGCTTTAAGCGGTGTTATCAAGGCTATGGACGGTTTAACTGCTGCTAAGAAGTAGTTTTAGAACCTATATTGAATAATCGCTAAAATAGTGAGCAAAACCTGCTTTGGATAACCGAAGCGGGTTTTGTTTATTTATGTTGATCGATCGCCTGTTGATAATAATTAGCTAATTGTTTCGTTGCCGCACTCCAACTCCACTGTTCTGCCTCAGTCCGAGCGTTCTGAGCGATCATCTTACGCTGCTCGGCAGTAGCCAATAAATTCTTAGTCGCCACGATCGCACTATCTGGCTGAGCTGGATCAAACAGAAATCCATTTTCGCCATCGGTCACAATATCTGGAATGCCCCCCGATCGAGCTGCCACCACCGGACAACCAGCCGCCATGGCTTCTAGCAACACCAAACCCAAAGTTTCAGTGCGCGAAGGAAAGATAAAGGCATCGGCGGAAGCATAGGCACTGGCCAGAGTCTTGCCCTCTAAGTAGCCCACAAAATGGGTCGGTGTACCGGCAAACTCCGCCACCAACTGCTCCCGATGGGGACCATCCCCAACGATCGCCAACCTCGCGCCGGGAATGGCCGCTAAAACAGGCTTAATCCGCTCAATCTCTTTTTCGGCACCCAATCTACCTACATAGAGTAACAGGGGAGCCTGGGGATTACCCTGACTAAGCTGATCGCGCATTTCGCTACTCGCTAAGCTGGGATGATAGGTTTCGGTATCCACGCCCCGCTGCCATAAATCAGTGCGCTCAATGCCATGCTCAGTTAGCTCCCGCACCATCACGGTGGAAGTGCAGAGGTTCAGTGCCGCCTGATTGTGTCCTAGCTTCAGTAACTCCCACAACAGTCCTTCTAAAGCCCCAAAACCATAGTGCTGAAGATACTTAGGTAAGTGAGTATGATAAGAAGCCAGTAAGGGCAAATTCATCTGCTTGGCATAAAAAATCCCCGCCAAGCCCAACACCGCCGGGTTTACCACATGAATAATATCCGGTCGGAATTTGTGTAGCTCAGTGCCGATCGAAGGTCGCGGCAAAGCCATCTTTAATTCCGGATACAATGGCAACGGAAACGCCGGTACTCCGCAAACGATCGCCCCCTTATGGGATTTCAAACCACCATCGGGACAAAAAACACAGACCTGATGACCATCGCGCTGCAAATGTTCGATCGTGTGACGCAAACGGGTGACAATGCCATCTACTTTGGGCAAAAAAGTCTCGGTAAAAAGGGCTACGCGCATAGATTCAGTCGTGAGCTGAGGATGCTACAACGGTATCAGATGTTGGGATCTTAGGATTGATGATTTTGCCGGATTTTAACCTCGCTGTAACAGCCAAGCTTGCAGACCTGCTGCTGTGGCTCCTTGATAGTCTTCTAGTTCGCTGTCGCCGATGTGCCAAGCATTGCTAGCTAAGCAGTTGTGCTGACTCAAAGCCTGCTGAAAAATTAGGTGAGATGGTTTAGCCGCTCCGGCTTCGGTGGAAATGGTGATGCTGCTGAAATATTTACGCAGATCTAGAGCATCCAAAACAGCATACAGACGGGTATCGAAGTTCGATAACATGCCCAAGGTGAAACCTTGCTGCTGCCATTGATCGAGCGCCACCAACGTATCGGGGTAAACCTCCCAGGCCGCAGCAGTAGCAAAGTAGGCATAGAGAGCCTGAAAGAAACCTTCAAAGTCCTGAAAATCTGCGATTTTGCCAATGTGAGTAAAGGTGCGTTGGTTAATCCTCCGCCACCATTGATATTCTTCTTCGGGAATCTCGGCACTGCTCACTCCTGGAAACACACAGGGATCGGCGGTTTTGAATTCTTGGTAAAAAGCGGCGTTTACTTGAGCAGGATCGCATTCCACACCAAACTTATGGGCAAATTCGCTGTAAATTTCTCCCACTCCATCTTTGACTCCAATAATGGTGCCCACGGCATCTAGAAAAATCACGGTGCCAGTTCGGGGCTGAGGTAGAACAAGTAGATCTGGATAGAAGTTCACGATCGAATATTTTGAAAGGTCAGTTGTTAGTGAATAATATGTACAATAATACTGTACTTATTATTCATTTGCTCATGTCTCCTTCAGAGATTACCTACTCCCATGCCCGTGCCCACTTATCTGAAGTTCTCGATCGCGTTGGGCACGATCAAGAAATTATTACTATAACTCGCCGCAATCAACCAGATGTGGCTATTATTGCTGCTGATGAGCTATCTAGTCTACTTGAATCTGTTTATTTACTACGCAGCCCTGCTAATGCCAAACGCTTATTTCGATCTATGGAATGGGCAAAATCAGCAGAAGCCATACCCCAAACCTTAGACGAACTCAAGCAGGAGCTGTCTATTGAGCCGCAATAAGAAGCAAGCCAAAAATCTAGAACCAACTCCACCAACTTGCTTCTTTCCGGTTTTCAGCCCCGATTTCAAAGCTGACCTGCGCTGGTGGTATCGACAAGAACCAAAAAAAGCTGACCGTATTATAGACTTGGTAGCAGATATTCTTGACGGCGATCCTTTCAAAGGACTGGGCAAACCAGAACCACTGAAATATTTTCCGGAAGCTAATACTTGGTCTAGGCGCATTGACCTTGAGCATCGTCTAACATATCAAGTTGAACAGAATCGCATTGTTTTTCTCCAAGCTCGTTATCACTATGAAGATTGAGATCCCTCAACATGTATAACCTCTATATTGCCAACAAACTCTATTCCTCCTGGTCACTACGCCCGTGGGTATTGATGACCGAGAAATCAATTCCCTTCACTGAGCAAATTGTGCCTCTTGCCGAAGGTTCCAGTTGGGAGAAATATCGATCGTTTGCCCCCAATGGTCGAGTCCCTTGTTTGCACGATGGAGAGATTGTAGTTTGGGATTCTTTATCGATCGTTGAATATCTGGCAGAACGTCATCCTGGTATTTGGCCAATCGACCCAATCGCCCGTGCCTGGTCACGCTCTGCTGCTGCCGAAATGCACTCGGGTTTTAGTAATTTGCGACAGCAATGTTCGATGCACTGTAGCATGCGCATTCAACTCCCCGAAATTTCGGCGAGTTTGCAGCAAGATCTCGATCGGCTAGACGAACTCTGGAATGACGGATTACAGCGCTTTGGAGGTGACTTTTTGGGTGGTAATACTTTTACTGCCGTGGATGCTTTTTTTGCACCAGTAGCTATTCGGATTCAAACCTATGGTTTATCACTAAGCCCCAATGCTGCGGCATATGCCCAGCGACTGCTGGCGATCGATTCCATACAGCGTTGGATCACAGCAGGTATTCAGGAACCTTGGACAGAAATTAATCATGAGCAAGAAATACTTCAAAGTGGTACGTTACTGGCCGATTACAGATAGAAATAGATTTACCACCATGAATTTTCTTAGCTTAGAGAATTGCGACAAAAAAGTTTTTGACTAGCATTATTCTCAACTTGAGTTCGAAAATCTTCCATCATTGCCAGTATTTCCTCTTGTAGCTCCTGGTATTCTTTTCGATCAAGTGACAGGTAAGGCAAAGATTCACCGTGAGCAATTTTATTCCTACGATTGAGTAGCTTTTCATCAATTATTTTGTCTTTGGACTGGTAGAAAGAGTAATCTAGCCCTAATAAACAGGTTATTTCTCGTAGTACTGTTGATGACAAATTGGCATTTGTAGAAACTATTCCTTCATAGGGAACTGCACTGCGTTGATCAGATTGAGTGAGAATAAAGGCAGTGACTTCGGTGTATATAGTAGCTTTGTTGGTACTCTGGGCTTTGTCCAGCTCCGCCTTCATAGCGATTGCCACAAAGTTTATTGCCAATTCCTCGTATGTTAACTGCTGCCTAGATACAAACTCTAAATAACTGCTAGCTGCAGTCTTAATGTAGCCTTCCCAATGAGCATATAGCATAGCTACCCCACTACGCAAAACAGCATTTTGCTTGCTTGGTGAAAAGCTGCGGTTCTCAATCAAACTTTTTAAACCAGCTAGCTCCTTTTTTCGCCAGACGAGATCTTCAGAAAGTCGTTGCTCCAAGTTTTCTAAACTGCGAATCTTCATTGAGCAAATAACTTACGACCTAAAGGAATAAGTTTTGGCAGACGAGTGCTAGCATCTTTCCCCCGACCGAAAGATGCTAGATATTCTGGGTTAGACCACAAGGAAATTATCTTCGCTCGCAGATCGGTTGATTGATTTATGATACTTTCATGATTATAGCCAATACCTAGACCAATAGCTTCAAAAGGTGCCAACAAAAAACCACCAGAAAACTTGTTTTTGACAACATCATATTTTCGGAAACTCTCTCCAGACATACTGTTATTTAATATTTTGAAAGTATTTCTGAATGCTAGACCCTCTTTTTCTAAGCTATAGCCTTCGTCTTCTGATATCTTGATTATATTATCCGTAAAAAAAGTTTCCACATCACCTAATCCACGAACTGACTTCAAGTCAATTGTTCTTAAAACAAGGAACCTAGATAGTATTTCTAAATCATACTGTTCTTCCAAAGACTTTTCATTAAGTGCAATGCAAGATTGAAAATCTTCGTTATCACTGAGTTCTTTCATCCATCTATATAAATCAGGGTTTTTACTGACGACTATACAACTTCTAACCTCTTGAGCATTAGCTATAGAGCCACCAGTATTTAATCGCTGAAATAATTCATATTTAGCAGAAGAATCACTCTCTTTTTGAAGGATATTTACATTTATTTTAGTTCTTTTAATAAGCAACCTTTGTGCAGAGGAAAGACCAAAAAGAGAACCTTCTGGATGATCAGGGTCTTCCCATGATTTACCTTCAAAAGACGGCAAGTATTTAGTGGGCTTTAATTTCAAAGGAGGAACTAGTTCACCATTTTCATCTTTCAGAATCCCTACGAACTGATAAATGGTTGATAGTCGTTGCAGACCATCGACCACATCCCAAACACCATCCTCTCTTTGAGAAACAAAAATTGGGGGAATAGGAAAGCCAAGTATAATCGATTCAATCAACTTAGTTTTTTGGTAATCATTCCAGCGAAAGAAGCGCTGGAATTCGGGATGAATCTCCACCTCTTGTTGCTGATATAAACTGACCCACTCCCCGATCGACATCGAGTAACTGTCTGGTCTAATCTCCTGACGCTTCTTATCAATTTCTACTTGTAGGGTATCTACTTGTTCAGAAACAGGCATAATGATTCCTCCAATTAAAGGTTTACAACAAGGACATCTACATAGCGATGCTCACGATTCATTATAGGTTAGGTAGAAGGAATCAAGTCATAGACTAACTTTCACAACCCAAATAATAAATGAATTTACAGACTAGCAATCCGATCGGCTAAAATCGCTATTTGTTTTTCCACCTCTACTAAACTGTCTCTTACTGCTTGAACCACCTCTGGCAAAGCCCGATCGACAAAGTTTGGATTTTTCAACCGTCCCTGTGCCGACTCCGATTCTTTGACCAACTTGGCCAGCTTTTTCTCTAACTTGGCCTTGAAAGCCTCCATATCCACTACCCCAGTTAAAGGTAGAATAACCTGCACTGTGGCTGCGACCCCGGCGATCGATCGATTATCGGCCACCTTAACCGCTACTACCTCTAGGTTATCCACCTTACCTGCATCCCGGATATAACTAGCAGATCGCTCTAAAGCCGCTCTCTCATCAGCATTATTACTTTGCAGCACAATGTTGGCCTTGATACTGGGCTTGATATCAGCCTCAGCGCGCAGGTTACGAATAGTACGAATAACCGCAAATAACAAATCAAACTCTTGCTCTAACTGAAGATCGATCGCATCTCTGCGGCCAACTGGATAAGCCATCAACGAAACATCAGCTCCAGTCGTAGCCGTCAGCGTCTCCCAAATTTCTGCCGTAATATGGGGCACAAAAGGGTGTAGCAGCTTTAAAACCCCATCGAGTACATAGGCCAAAGTACGTTGAGCCGACAGCTTACTATCGGTTTGCGCCTCTGGTAACAACCGAGATTTAACCAGCTCAATATACCAATCACAAAAATCCCCCCAAAACAGCTCATAGAGAAGCTTTGCTGCTTCACCAAAATTGTAGTTATTAATATATTCATTGGTTTGAATAGCACAGCGCTCAAACCGAGAAATCATCCAGCGATCGACTAACTCAAGCTGTACGGGCAAACCCAATTGCGTCGGAGTTTTGCCTTCTAGGTTAATCATCACAAACCGTGCAGCATTCCAAATCTTATTAGTGAAATTACGACTAGTTTCCACAATCTCCGATTCATCGGCTTTTCGATCGTACTGGAACCGAATATCTTGCCCTGCACCAACTACTTCTCGAATCAGAGCATAGCGCAGAGAATCAGTGCCATATTTTTCGATCATCAATAGCGGATCAATGCCATTACCAGCAGACTTGGACATCTTTTTGCCCTTTTCATCTAGCACCAAGCCATGGATATATACATCCTGGAACGGCATTTGGCCAGTAAAATGCCCTGCCATCATCGTCATTCTGGCTACCCAAAAGAAAATAATATCGAAGCCAGTAACTAGGGTCGAAGTGGGATAGTACTTAGCCAAATCAGCAGTTTGCTCTGGCCAGCCTAGAGTCGAAAAAGGCCAGAGTCCGGAAGAAAACCAAGTATCTAACACATCTGGATCTTGACGAATCTCTACGCTGTCGCCAAATTTTTGGATGGCCTGGACTTTAGCGTCGGCCTCATTAGCAGCAACTACAAAAGGCGTGTGATCCAAAATCTCGCCATCAGTTTCACTTACTGCATACCAGGCCGGAATTTGATGTCCCCACCA
>JANOXZ010000062.1:0-1585 GCA_031418695.1 Synechococcales cyanobacterium VAR_35_metabat_10 | reverse complement strand
GATGCCTGTGGCGATTGGCTTTTTGCTGGCGGCTCCAACGGTTAATCCGATCGTAATTTGGTCAACTTGGATTGCCTTTCACGATCGACCGGAGATTGTAGTATTGAGGGTGGTATTTTCCCTGCTAATTGCTACGATTGTGGGGTATATTTTCAGCGTCCAAAAAGATCTTAAACCGATTCTGCAACCTGCGATCGCTTTGGGGACAATTCGTTCTCAGCCTAAGCTAAGTACGGGTTCTAGTTTGCTCGATGGTGGTGATTTTATGTTGGGGACTGCTGGTGGTGCAACCCTGCGAATGACTCAAGATTTGATGCAGCCACCGAAGCGATCGATTCGCGATAGTGTTAATCTGGTCCTGGATAATGTCGTCCAAGAACTTCGAGAATTGGGCGGGGTCTTGGTATTGGGCAGTGCTGTTGCGGCGGCAATTCAAACCCTGACACCACGAGAATTGATTGTTAGTTTAGGTGAAGGGCCAATTTTATCGATCGTTGTAATGATGCTATTGGCTGGCTCAATTTCGATTTGTTCGACTGTAGACTCGTTTTTTGCACTCTCATTTGCGGCAACGTTTACCAGCGGATCGCTGCTGGCATTCTTGGTATTTGGACCAATGTTCGACCTCAAGAGCATCGGTTTAATGCTATCAATTTTTAAGCCTAAAGCAATTTTCTATATCTTTGCGATCGCGACTCAATTAACTTTTCTGTTCACCTTATTTGTGAATTTCAATGTCAGCTAAACCCCCCAAGGATCGCTCTAGTCTGCGCAAGTCATGGTTAGACATCCTCGCAATTACCGCGTGGGGAATCTTGCTCCTAAAATATGCGATCGATGGCACTCTGTACATTCTGATCCATCCCAGTTATTATCTCCTTGTGACAGTTACGGGTGGATGTTTATTGTTAATCGGCATCCTCCAAGGTTGGAGACTGTATCGTGGGCGAATTACCAATAACCAAGAATTGCACAGTAGTTTGCTGCCTCCAGGTCTAACTGCAATGCTACTATTGGCTACTGCGATCGCCGGATTAATTATTACTCCCAAATTATTTACCAGTCAAGCGGCAATCCAGCGCGGCGTTTCGGCTGAAGCCGTCACTGTCACTCGCAGCCAAACCCAAGCTTTTAATACCAGCGTCAAACCAGAGTCCAGAAACCTCGTAGACTGGGTGCGAACACTCAATAACTATCCCGAACCCGACGCATATTTGGGTCAAAAAGCAAATATTAACGGGTTTGTATTCTATCCCAAAGATCTACCAGCTAACTACCTGATGCTATCGAGATTTGTGATTACCTGCTGTGCCGCAGATGCTTATCCAGTTGCCATTCCAGTTAAATTTGCGGGTGCTCGTCAAACCTATCCCCAGGATAGTTGGTTCCAAGTCAAAGGCAAAGCGATCGTCGAAACATTTAACGGTAGTCGTCAATTAGTCATCGATGCTAGTGAAATTCAGCCGATTTCAACACCGAAGAATCCTTATCAGGAATAAGAGGAATTTTGGATTTTGGATTTTGGATTTTGGATTAAAGCTCTTTTGCCCTGGTTACGATGTTATTTTTAGCTGCATACTCCCCA
>JANOXZ010000061.1:0-7433 GCA_031418695.1 Synechococcales cyanobacterium VAR_35_metabat_10 | reverse complement strand
TTTCGCCGATCGCTCAACAGGCTCGATCGATCACCCAAGGCAACCTCAAGCCCGAAGGAGTCTGCATGGTGGTAGGAAGCTGCGCCCAAGGCTTGCCCAAGAAAGATTATGGTGACTTGATCTACACCTTTGCCCCGATTCAAAACCAGTGTCAATATTTCTGGGAAGCCTTTCCAGCCCGTGATGGTCGCACTACTTATATGTTTACCTATGCGGATGCGGATCCTCAGCGACCTAGTTTCAGTGAATTGTTAGAAGACTATCTCTCTTGGTTGCCCCAGTATCAAGAAGTAGATTTAGCCGAGGTGGATTTTCAGCGAATGTTGATGGGCTTTTTTCCGGCCTACCAAAAATCGCCCTTGCAAACTCCTTGGTCTAGAGTCTTACAGGTCGGAGATAGCAGTGGGATGCAGTCGCCCTTGAGTTTTGGAGGATTTGGGGCTTTGATGCGTCATTTGGTCCGGCTGACCGAGGGCATTCAGGAATGCTTAGCTCAGGACTTTTTGACAGCATTGGATCTGCGATCGCTTCAGCCCTACCAACCAAATTTATCGGTGACTTGGCTTTTCCAAAAATCTATGAGTGTGGGAGTGGGTCAACAGGTGGAGGCCGACAGAATTAACAATTTACTTTCCACTACTTTCACCGCCATGCAGAAGCTCGGAGATCCAGTCTTGCGGCCATTTTTGCAGGATATTGTGCAGTTTCCAGCCCTGTCTCAAACCATGCTGGCCATGGCTGTCGCCGATCCTATTTTGGTGGCCAAAATTGTGCAGCAGGTGGGTCTAGTAACTCTTCTTGATTGGGCTGGGCATTTTGCCAATTTAGGAGGCTACAGTCTACTTAATCAGCTTGGTCTTCAACTCAAACAGTGGATACCTGGCCAAAGTAGCAGCATCCAAGAACAATACCGTTGGGCTTGTCGGCGGAATGCTTGGCGCTTTGGCTCTGGGGGCGATTATCACTAATATTCGACTCGGTATTTTGGGGGTTTCTAAAGAAAAAGTGCAGATTTCAGGCGATCGACTGCTGCAATGGCGATCTGATCAAGCTATACTGCGAGTTGACAAAAATTTATATTCCAGCGTACAGCCCTTTCTGGGTGACATTGTCCGATGAGAATGCCAATTCTAACAGAAAATTCAATATGCCTTTTACTGCAATTTCCAAGCAAATAGGCCGCTGGTTAGTCAATGAAGAACGTCCGACTAACGCAGAGCCACAGCATCACCAGACCCATACTTGGTGGCAGGTGATGTGCTTGACGGGGGTAGATTACTTTTCCACTTTAGGATATCAACCCGGAATTGCTGCATTGGCTGCTGGCGCACTGTCCCCAGTTGCCACCTTTATTTTGATTTTGCTCACTTTATTTGGAGCATTGCCCATCTACCGGCGGGTGGCAACTCTTAGCCCTCACGGGGAAGGCTCAATTTCCATTTTGGCGCAGTTGCTGTCTTGGTGGCAGGGCAAGCTGTTTGTGCTGTGCTTGTTGGGGTTTGTGGCCACCGACTTTATTATTACCATCACTTTGTCAGCGGCTGATGCTGCCGCTCACGTTGTTGAAAACTCTTACATTCACCATTTCATCAAGGAACAGCATCTTGATCCGAAGTTTTTAGCGCTGTGGATTACTTTGTTGCTAATTTCTTTGTTGGCGGGTGTTTTTCTAAAGGGCTTTAAAGAAGCGATCGGCATTGCCGTGGTGTTGGTATTTATTTATTTGGGTCTAAACTTAGTCACCATTGGCACTGGTTTTTACCATTTGTTACAGGAACCCGAGCGTTGGGGGCAGTGGCAAGCCAGGTTATTTATGGGTGAAAATAATGTGCCTCGCGATATTTTAGGTGTTCTTGGTATATCGGCGCTGTTGTTTCCTAAATTGGCATTGGGCTTATCGGGATTTGAGACTGGAGTGGCGGTGATGCCGCTGGTGCAGGGCTATCATAATGAAACCGAAGACAACCCGATCGGCAGAATTAAAAATACCTACAAACTACTCACGATCGCGGCCTTGATCATGAGTTTTTTCTTGATGACCAGTAGTTTAGTTACTACTCTACTCATTCCAGCAGCCGAGTTTGCGAAAGGTGGCAAAGCTTATGGGCGGGCTTTAGCTTATTTAAGTCAAAACTATTTGGGTGACGCTTATGGAACTATTTATGACCTGAGTACGATCGCAATTTTGTGGTTTGCTGGAGCCTCGGCCATGGCTGGTTTGTTGAATATTGTGCCTCGTTACTTGCCACGCTATGGTATGGCTCCAGCTTGGGCTAGAGCGAGTCGTCCCTTAGTGCTGGTGTTTACAACAGTGGCCTTTATTGTGACGATTATTTTCAATGCCGATGTAGATGCTCAGGGTGGCGCTTATGCTACAGGCGTACTGGTGTTGATGAGTTCGGCGGCTTTTGCTGTCACCTTGTCGGTGTGGAATAGTCGCACTCGATCGATGCCTAAAGTCTTGATGTTTGGCCTGATTACCTTAGTGTTTTTCTACACCACTATCGTCAATGTGATCGAGCGACCTGATGGGGTCAAAATTGCGGGGATGTTTATTGGTGCGGTGGTGATCACTTCGCTGGTTTCGAGGGTAATGCGATCGACAGAGCTGCGGGTAGAAAAAATTGATATGGATGAGGCTGCACTGCACTTTATTCATGAAGAGCGCGATCGGACGATTCGGATTATTGCTAATCGCCGCAATAATGGCGATGAAGCTGAGTACTACGAAAAAGAACGAGAAGTGCGCGAAGACAATCATATCCCGGCTGGTGATCCGGTATTGTTCTTGGAAATTGTGGTTTCTGATGCTTCGCAGTTTGTGGAATCGATTACTGTCGAAGGTGTCCAGGTTGGTAACTATCGGATTCTGCGTGCCAGAGGAGCTGCTGTTCCCAACACGATCGCGGCTATTTTGCTGAACATTCGGGATCAATCCGATAACAACAAATATCCCCATGCTTACTTTGGTTGGGTCGAAGGCAATCCAATCCAGTATTTGATGCGGTTCTTATTGTTTGGAGAAGGCGATACTGCGGTGGTAACAAGGGAAGTGATTCGGCGGGCTGAGCCGGATTCTGACAGAAGACCAGGGATTCATGTTGGTGGTTAAACTCAGTTAAAAGCGGCGGTAGTCATTAGTATGACTGCCGCCTTTTTTTTGGATATTTTTGCAAGAGCTATGATCGCCGCTCAATTAGCAGTTTCTTTTTGTCCCCCAAAATTAAAATCTCCAATGTGGGGCACATTTAAAACATTGGCATCAGCACCATTTTCATGAAGCAAATGATGTGCCAACAAAAAGCCCACGATCGTCCAAGTTTGATTTACTCTGGCCTGTTGACCTTGCCAAGCTCCGGTTGGGCCATCAAAATACTCCGCCCATTGCTGAGATGGTAATTGATTGAGCATCAGATTATAAGAATGGTGAAGCAACACCTCTGCTTCTTGCACCACCAATGAATCTTTTTGAGGATGGCGCAGAACGGCTAAAGCTAAGAACCACAGTAAGCAAGGCCAATGACCGGCATTGTGATAGCACCAAGGCAGATTCTTGCGATCGAACCCAGTCTTTTTCCGCCAGTCCACTTCTTCTAGGGGCGGATGACAGATGCGCAGCGGCATCTCGGCTACTAAATCATGGCGATTGTTGATTACAAGCTGAAACAATGACAACTGCTGGGGTGGAGCAATTAGGTCAAAAATTGATCCCAGACAGTTACCCAAAGTAAAGAAGCGAAAATCGGGGCGACCAGTGCGAATATTACCAATCAAATAACCACCCTGACTGCCTAGCCAATTTTGTAACCAGTGAGGAATAGTTTCGGTTTGAATGTTGTATTCGTTTTCGATCGACTCTCCATATTGCTCAGTTGGTCTGCGTCGCAGTACTTGCACCGTAGTACTCGTTACCCAGTAATGCACCAACATATAGCGCCGTAACCGCACAATCCAGGCCAAACATGTTTCTAGGCGTTCGGCTTGGCGCATGTTAGAAATGCTCCGCTCTTGGCGTTCTTTCAGGTCAATTTGTAACAAGCCCGCTGCGCTGAGCAAGGCTCCATAGAGCAAGCTTTGAATTTCTAAGGGTGCCCCCCACACATCCATCGGTCGATCAATCATAAATGCCCCATCTGGCACATATAGGGTGGGCGCGTCACGGAAGCCGGGATGCAGCACCAGTTCGAGGAAAGCATTTAAGCCATTTTGCACTGCTGCAGATCGAGCAAATTCGTAGTCTCCAGATCTCTGCACATAAGACCAAGTAAGAATTGGCCACCAGAGCGTAGCATCGATCGATACTACCCGCCCGATCGCCCGCTGGCCATAATCGGGAATCAGTTGCCCCTCATGTTCGGCAAAGCTGGTGGGAAAGATGCCTCGGGTTTGAAACTGGGTATTTTGCAGTTGTAGACAAGTCAACAAAAAATTCTTGACGGCGCTGTATTCACCAATCACCAACAGATAAGCCATGGTGGGCACGTTGTCGCGGATAAAGATTTCACTGTAGTTTAATGTTGATTCGGCTTTACTAGCAGGAATAGCGGCCAAACTACCGACCCATTCACCGTTAAGGCTCACCATTGCCTGTTTGAAAAGCAATTCCTGCGCTACTTTCACTGCATCGGCTGCATCCATGTTGTCCCTGGCTGAATATAGATTAGACATGACATTTTAGTCGAAATTGTCGATAGAGATCTGCGTTGGAGATATCAATTCACGGTGAGCCAAAATCATGGATTATCTTGATCTTCCCAATTAGGGAGAAGCAGTTGGGGGCTAGGTTATGTCAATTTAATCAAAGAAGATGGTGGTTGCCAAAAATGAAACTAAACTTTCTGTTTGTGACCATCGGTACTAAACTGGATCGGGTCAAGTCTGAAAAATTTAGTGACTTCTATAATCTGCCTATGAAATTCAGCATCTTTTTCGCGATCGTGGCGATGGCAGGTATTTGGTATGCAGTGAAAATCACTGATACCTCAGATCAGCCGCTGGAACAATCTGCCACCCCCACAACTACAACTTTATCTCAGTCATCTAGCAGCATTCCTTCCAATAGTTCCGATCCGATTAATAACAACCCCAGCGCGCCAGCTTCGCCTTTGCCGAGTATTGCTAGTTCTACAACTCCCAGTTCTCCACCATCTGTAGCTAGTTTGCCACCAGCCAAATCACCATCCGGCAAATCTACTCTTAACTCGGTGCTGCCATTGCCCCAAGTTTCGCCTAACAGCGTAGTTCTCAAACCCAGAGATATCAGAATTGATGCTGCTACTGAAGGGATTTTGAATGCTTTGGTTTCATCGATCGTCAGTCAAGAAAGCAGCGGTAATTATTCTCTTAAACATCCAGTGAGCGGTGCTTTGGGTATGGGCCAAGTGCTGCCTAGCAATTTGCCCGAATGGACGACGGAGACTTTTGGGCGGGAGGTTTCGCCAGAACAGTTTTTGGCTAGTCGAGATATTCAGTACTATGTAATTCGGCAAAAGCTTTTGCAGTATTACTTCAGGGGAATTAAAGCCAGCAGTGGTAACTTGTATACGGCAATTCGGCGAGTGGCAGCTCAGTGGTATTCGGGGCAACCTGATGCGATCGATTCTGTCAAACCGGTGGCCACTGGGCCAAGTGTGCAGCAATATTCTTTTGATATTTTGGGGCGTTTCCAGAATTTTTATCCTCAGAACTATACTTTGCGCTACTAAGCTTTAATTGGTACTGCGCAAGACCAAAACAGTGCGATTGTAAACCTACTACTGCCGAGGCTGTGGTAGTTCATTCACCGACAGCTCAATTAAACCAAATACAGCTCCATAAACCTCCTCCAGCTGATCGATGCTAGCTCTTGCAATATTTTTAGTGAACATTGATTCGATCAACCTGCCAAACTTCTCCACTTCTCCATCAGTCACTATGCCATAGACTGCTAACTTCTCGTTGCCATTGAGCCGCTGTGCCGCGATTATCTCTGCCAAACATTGACCCCAACCCCGCCCAAAATCATTTTGCTTGGCCTCTGCTATCACAACCAGCGGAAAGTCCAGTACATTCTTGCCGAGCAGTGATCGTTTGGCAACTACATAATCTGGGGTGCCGGTCAAAATGGCATCTGCGGTGATCGACTTATGACTCCAGAGTGAGTAATTATCAATAAAACTTTTGCAAGCCTCGCGCAAAATCGGATAAATTACTGCTTCACAGCGCGAAGCCTCCGAGCCAAAAACATCAAAATTTTCTCGATCGAACTCAAACTCGCGGACAAAATATTCGGGCAAACTTTTGGGTGTAAATGTGATGAAATCTTTTTCTACATACCTTACCTGGTAAGCTTTTTGCACTTCATCAGCATCTTCAAGGCAACATCCTCCAAAGAACGAATGGGAGCGATCGATGCTTGCTGGTCTTTTCTGATGTCTTCAGCTACGGCAATAATCTCTCGATCTTCCACGCCTGCAATAGTTTCAACAACTTCATAGACCCGATGAGAATAATCTCTGAAGTTCTCTGAAGCGGGTAGTGCGACACGAATTGCTGTTCCTTCATCATCTGGCAACCCATCGAAAACCAGCATTTTCTCATTTGGATGATCTACTTGCTGCCAACCATGACTCAACAAATATTCCGCCAGATCTTCTTTGCGAAGATGTAGGTCTACATAGAGGTTTTGTTGAAAAATCATGGCAATGTTCCAATGAAATGTAGCTGTTCAGACTTGATTGATTTTAGAGTGCTGCATCAATATCAATGCCCAAATCTCGCAATTTAGCAGCCAACAACTCAGCGCGTTGCTCTGCACTTTCAGCTCTCTGCTGCTCTCGATCGGCTCTTTGTCGCTCTTGATCAGCCTCTTGCTTAGCCAGCAACTTTTCTTCCTCATTCGTTAAAATCCAGTTTCCCGATCGATCATACCAACGCAACCACCGATTGCTCATACCCTGATAAGACCCAGCCCAGATACCCAACCCTAACTCAATTTCCGGCAACCAAAAACCCTGACCACTAATGGCGGTCTCTACATACTGACCACCCTGTAAACAAAACATCCGAAACTGACTAGATTGTTCATCAAATACCGCATAGTAAGGCACCTGTAGAACCTGCTCATACACCTGCCACTTAGTCGGTGGCTTTCCCACCATCCGCAAAGTCTGCCCCAAATCTTCCGCCTCTGTGCCCGGTGATAATAACTCCACCATCAAGAAAGGATTCACGCCCTCTTGCCACACCACATAACTCTGTCTGCCATTGTCTGGTGACGTACTAGCTGGCACCCCGATCGCCAAAAAGTAATCTGGGCGTTTATACCAACCAGTGTGGTCAACATCATAGTAAAGATTAAGATCAGCCCCCATAAAAAAATCGTCAGCAGCAGGCCGACAAGTTTCCCGTAACAGATCAGGCTGAAAATCATGAAATTCGTCTGGCAAGCCCAT
>JANOXZ010000060.1:0-2505 GCA_031418695.1 Synechococcales cyanobacterium VAR_35_metabat_10 | reverse complement strand
AGCGATATTCAGCAGCTCACTCGCATTGCCCGGTTTATGGTGTCTCAGGTAGGGATGTCTAAACTAGGACTGGTGGCCATGAACACCGATGACAAAGACTATTCTGAAGATATCGCAGCGCAGATCGATCGAGAAATGCGGGCGATCGTTAAGAAATGTCATCAGCAGGCTACTGAAATTCTGGCGGACTATCGCCCATTAATGGATTCGTTGGTAGATGTGTTAATTGATAAGGAAACCATTGACGGCGAAGAATTCCGGGAATTGGTGGATAAATACATCGCCGAAAATGGCAAAGCCCCTAGACCAAAGGCTGCTGAGCCAGTGGCTGTCTAAGGCATGTTCGAGATCTTTCCCTTTGAGTTTGCTCTCGATGCTACCCAAGTAGCGGGCACCAGTCTTTGGTCTTTAGCCTGCTACTGGGCTTTTTCGCCGTTAAATGATTGGTTTATGCTGCGGTTACAGCAGTGGTTTAATTTCGCGGAGCGTTCGTTGTATCTTTCCCAAGAAGAGTTCGATCGCACCAAAGTAGGCCGAGAATCACAAAATGCTTTCGCGGCATCGATGTTCAGCATCGTGCCATTTTTTATTTTTGGTGGATTATTAAATTATGCAGTAGAAAAAACCCTCGGCTCCAGTTGGCCAGTTAGCCTAGGTGTAATTGGCTGCATGGTCGGCGGCATATATGAGTTAGGCCGATACCAACAAGAAAACGAAGATGACAATAATGATGATGAATAACTATTTTATTGTTGTTTGCGTTTGGCGTTGACTGCATCCGCCCGATCGAACGATGGACAAATATCGGCGAATTGGCAGTTATCACAGTCTGGTTTGCGGGCATTGCAGACAGCTCGCCCGTGGTAGATTGACATGATTGAATAGTTTTCCCAGTCTTTTTGGGGGATTAACTTCATTAATTCTTGTTCAATTTTTAGGGGGTCGGTGTTTTTGGTTAAGCCCCACAAATAGCTAATTCTTTTCACATGGGTATCTACCGTTACGCCCACAATGATGCCGTAGGCGTGGGCAAGAGTGACATTGGCAGTTTTGCGGGCAACTCCAGGTAAAGTCAGTAAATCTTCCATCACCGCTGGGACTTTGCTACCATAGACATCTACTATACGGCGGCAGGCGGCTTGGATATTTTTGGCTTTGGTGCGATAGAAACCAGTCGATCGCACCAATTCTTCTAACTCGCTCAGTTCGGCATTGGCCATACTGGGGGCGTCGGGGAAGCGCCCAAACAGCTTGGGGGTCACAATATTCACCCGATCGTCGGTACATTGCGCCGACAAAATAGTTGCTACTAGCAACTGCACTGGAGTCTCATAATCTAGACTACAAGTGGCATCAGGATAATGCTCATGCAGACGACGCATGATTTCGGTGGCGCGTTGTTTTTTGGAGAGCTTAGTTTGGGCTGGCATCTGAAATAGTGATAACTCAATAAATTCCCCAACCTTGTTCTCCAACAAAATTGGGCAAGATTGGGGCAGGACTAATCAATTTGTTGCTACTTAAAAAACTGCTGAATTGTAGTTAAGTTGGCGGTATCTCTGATCACCAAAAACACACCTAAACCTAACAACAAGGCTAAACCAGTTTGCATCACAGTTTCTTGAATCTTGCTTGGTAAAGGTTTGCCCAACAAGGCTTCTACCAATAAGAAAACCAACTGGCCACCATCTAGTGCTGGCAATGGCAAGATATTCATCACTGCCAAGTTAATGCTAATGAGCGCTGCAAACTGAATTAAGCCGCTGGCATCGGAGCTTGCAATGTTGGCACCAATTTCTACGATTTTAATCGGACCGGCCACCTGACCAGCGACTTCCCCAAAGTTGGTGACAATCTGGGTTAAGCCTTTCACTGTCAGGACAATGACTTTCTCAAATTCCTGTGCGCCCTTACTGAAAGCATCCACCACGCCAGCGGCTTTTTGGCGAACGACGATCGCATTGGGTGCAAGTTTCACTCCTATTTGGCCTTTGCCGGTGGTGCCGCCTTCCGGGATTACATCGATCGACAGCAATTCACTGCCCCGCTGTACCTTTAAATTCAAATTTTGACCAACGTGGGTCTGAATGCTATCCATCAACTCATTGATCGCTGTGGCTTTAGCCGTTAGCTCTACACCACCTACCGACATCACCACATCATTGGGCTTCAAGCCAGCTTTAGCAGCAGCACTGCTCAGGCTAGAAGCAATGTCATTTACCACCACTCCAGGCTGATAACTGAGGCTAGGAGAGCCAACGATGCCTACTTGGGTTACTAACAAGAAATAAGCAAACAGTAAGTTGGCAATTACTCCGGCGCTGATCACGATCGCCCGGTCTAAAATGGGGCGGTTGCTGAGCAGGTTAGGGTCTTCGGGGGGAATGCTGCTCTCGGGGTCATCATCGGGAAAACCGACGAAGCCGCCTAAAGGCAGAGCACGCAGGGCATATTCGGTCTGCTCACCCTGGTACTTCCACAAAATCGGGCCAAAGCCGATCGAAA
>JANOXZ010000059.1:0-9903 GCA_031418695.1 Synechococcales cyanobacterium VAR_35_metabat_10 | reverse complement strand
AGGTACTCCTGGTACTTCTGTAGCGATCGGCGTTAAGAAAATGAAAGAAGCTGCAATGGCGATCGTTAATGATACCAACAACATCACTCGTGGTGATTGTGCTGCAATTGCTTCCGAAGTAGGTAGCTACTTCGACAAGGCTGCTGCCGCTGTTGCTTAAGCAACATATTTCTAGTCCACAAAAAAATATCTGGAGAATAAATAAATGAAAACCCCTTTAACCGAAGCAGTAGCAGCAGCCGATTCACAAGGTCGCTTCCTCAGCTCTACCGAAATGCAAACAGCTTTCGGTCGTTTCCGTCAAGCTTCTGCTAGCATGGAAGCTGCTCGTGGCCTCACTTCTAAAGCTTCTGCTCTCTGCACAGGCGCTGCTAACGCAGTTTATTCAAAATTCCCTTACACCACTACCATGCAAGGTCCAGCTTATGCTGCAAACCAAGTTGGTAAAGACAAGTGTGTACGCGACATCGGCTACTACCTGCGCATGGTTACTTATTGCTGCGTAGTTGGCGGCACTGGTCCTATGGATGATTACCTCATCGGCGGTTTGGCTGAAATCAACCGTACTTTTGAATTGTCTCCAAGCTGGTACGTTGAAGCTCTGAAGTACATCAAAGCTAACCACGGCCTCAGCGGTGACGCTTCCGTAGAAGCTAACTCTTACCTTGATTATGCAATCAATGCATTGAGCTAAGTTTGGCTGAATAATTACAGAAACCCCAGAAGATAATATCTTCTGGGGTTTTTGATTGGCAATTTATTCTGCATTCACATGTTCTGCACAAGTAATCCGTAAGTTACCATCAGCAAAGGGGGCATCAACTAATCCACAGTGATGAGGTTGCTCAGAATCAGGATAACGATCGCGTTGAAAGAAGCTACAGGTTACACACATCTTGGCAACCGAAATTTTCCCTTGTTCTTGGAGCTTTTTAATTATTTTGATCAGCCCCCGCAAAAATATTACTTTTTCTTCGGCGGTTAATTCATCCATCGAAGTTAATAAAAAACTTGACCAAGTGGCTGTCTGGCTAGCGGCTTGTTGGCCTGGGTTGGTTAAGGTAATCTCGATCGCCCGCCCATCGGCGGGCGATCGAGTTTTTTGCACCAGACCTTTATCGACTAAGGAAGCAACAGCATCACTCGCCGTTGCCGCCGTCACCCCTAAGTTTTTAGCTACTTTTGATAATCCAACTCCCCCAGTGTTGGCCAAGAGATTCAAGATTTGCCCCTGAGTGGGGGTTAATCCCTGTTGTTCGGCATCTTGCCAAGATTGACTCTTGAGTGCCATACCAATTTTTTCTAGGCCAATTAAAATGTGATGATCGATCTCATTGACGCTATCTGGTGAAGGGGTAGGGTTATTCATGACTACCAATTTTAGGCACTAACCAGCATTATACCTGTCGCTTCCATCGAAAGATATTGTGTAATTCGTTGATCGATCAGAATTAATGAGTACAAAAATAGCTATGGTAAATTAAGGATTTCGGGGGAATAATCTGCGCCTTCCAACATTACTTGTGCTACTACGCCATAGGCATCTGTCCAGGCTTGTTGTACGTCAGGAGTCCAGCTACTACCCAATTTAGCCTCGAAGGTTTTGAGCAAGGCGCCACCCACCATTGGATAATGCTTGGGCAGCACGCCGTATTTTACATGACGAGTTCCTAATCCTTTTAAGGCTTTAATGAGAGTATCGAGATCTCGCAAGTTATTTACAGTAAATACCAAGGACTGAAATAGTTGCACACCTTGCTTTTCCATCTGGGTGCCAGCAAATAGTGGCTGCACTTCTGGAGAATCGGCAAAGAGCTGTGCGTAGAATTTGGCGGTAAATTCTGGGCCTTGATTGATGACTGGGGCAAAGCTGCTTTCTAACAATTCAACGTTAAGAGTCATAATTTTGATTATTCCCGAAAGTGATTAGGACTCCTAAATAATTTCACTTTGTTCAGTATTTGTCAAGGATTGGCCAGAATTGGCCAGAATTGGCCAGAATTGGGATGAGCAAACCGATTCTGAGATTCCGGCGTTTAGATTAGTACACTTGTGGAATGATCAGACCAACGAATATGTCAAAATGTTGGAAGTAGTTTAGCGCACTCGGCTAGATTGGAGCTTAATGTATGATAGCCACCTCACCGGCACCAATTCATGAAAATATCCAGCTTACAGGTATTAGCTGGCAGACCTATGAAGCGCTGGCAGCAGAGTTAGTCGATCGAAGACTGCGCCTCACTTACAACCGTGGCTATCTAGAAATTATGGCACCTTCTCCAGAACATGAACTTAGCAAGAAAATCTTGGGACGTTTTGTGGAGACTTTGGCTGAGGAAACCAACTTATCAATTTATCCATTGGGTTCCACAACTTTTAAACGACCTGACCTGATTGGGGTAGAACCGGATGAATGCTTTTATATCCGCCGCATCGATGCGGTACAAGGTAAAAAAAGATTAAATTTAGCTGACGATCCAGCGCCAGATTTGGTGCTAGAAATTGATGTTACTAATAGCTCGTTAAATCGGTTGCAGGTTTATGCAGATCTCGGCGTGGCAGAGGTTTGGATTTATGATGGTGAGTCCTTGATGATTAAGCAGTTACAGAATGGTAGCTATAATATAGCTTCAGCGAGCCAGTTTTTTGTGAATGTACCGATCTCAGACATTACCAGATTTTTGCAACAATCTCAGACAGTAGATTACTTGGAGTTGGTGAAATCTTTTCGCGATTGGGTAAAATTTTTGCTTAGCGTGTCGAAAACACCATAAGGTTAACAACCTGATCAATCTGCAAGACCCAATATTGTTGAGAATATGATGGGTAAATGTCGTTCCGAACTGGGACAATGAGTTAAAAGTTTTCCTGTATCCTTACATCTAATCTTTTAATGAAAAATCAACCTCCAGGATATCAATCGATCGCTGAATCTCAGCAGCCGCCAGTAGAAAAATGGTGGGTAATGGTAGGCATCAGTTTGGGGATACTGATGTATACGATCGATACCAGCATCGTAAATATTGCACTGCCCACCCTAGTTGAGAAATTACATACCGATTTTGCTACTGTGCAGTGGGTTGGTTTAAGCTACGTCTTAGTGGTAACGGCATTTGTTTTGGGTGCTGCCAGACTGGGGGATATGTATGGCAAAAAGCCATTGTATCTAGGTGGTTTGATTGTGTTTACCATTAGCTCCTTGCTTTGTGGTTTGGCACCTTCGATCGAAACTTTGATTGGAGCTAGAGCTTTGCAGGGTTTGGGAGCAGTAATGATTTCGGCTTTGGGGGCAGCGATTATCGCTGAAACGTTTCCTATGGCGGAACGAGGCAAGGCGTTGGGAATTATTGGAGCGGTGGTGTCTTTGGGGATTGCTTTGGGGCCTTCGGTGGGTGGGGTGCTGGTGGGTGCAGCGGGCTGGCGATCGATCTTTATGGTGAATTTACCGATCGGGATTTTGGCGAGTTTGGTAGTTAACAAATATGTGCCAAATACCCGCACAAACCAGCACAAAGATCAGCCAAGACAACGCTTCGATTTTTGGGGTTCCCTGGTTATTTCTGTGGTCTTGGTTTGCTTTTCGTTGGGAATGACTGAGGGACAGCGCCAGGGATTTCTAAATCCTTTCCCGTTGGGATTATTGTTATTCTCGGCTCTCAGTTTGGTGGGCTTTATCGTGGTCGAGAGTCGTCTTACTCAGCCCATGCTGGATCTTAGCCTGTTTCGGAATCAGATTTTTAGTTTGAGTTTGTTGACTGGCTGGTTGGTGTTTATGGCTTTGGGTGGGAGTTCTTTGTTGATTCCTTTTTTCTTACAGTTAGTTATGCACTATCCGATCGGCCACATCGGTCTATTGATGGCTGTGACCCCAGTGATTGGTGGTTTGGTCTCGCCGCTAGCTGGAAATTTGTCCGATCGGTTTGGGACTCGTAGTATTATGCTGATTGGCTTATTGCTAATGATTTTGGGCTGTTTGGCGATCAGTACTTTGAATGCTCAAATGGCAGATTGGGATTATCTGTTGCGGGTAATTCCCCTAGGTCTAGGTTGGGGGATATTTCAATCACCAAACAATGGGGCGATTTTGAGTGCGGTGCCACCACAGCGGTTGGGGATTGCTTCTGGATTGCTTTCTCTGACTCGGACTTTGGGGCAAACGACAGGTTTACCTTTGTTTGCAGCCATCTTTGCAGCGATCGCCTTAACGGGTCATGCTGGTAATATTAACCAGGCTCCTGCTGCCGCAATCGTCAGTGGTTTTCAGGGTAGCTTTCAGTTGGCGGCTGTGTTGCTGGCGATCGCTGCCGGATTAACTTTGTTGCTATGGCGATTGGAGAAGACTAACTTTGCTAAGAAAATATTGTAATTAGGAGCTACCAGTAAATTAGAGCAAAATTCACCAGCTACAGTGCAGCTATTTCAGAAGTCACCTCATAGCTCTCTAATCAGGTCTATTTTCTTTCCTCACAAGTTCTTCAACTTTAAGATTTATAACTTGAGTAAAGCCTAAACCCAAACTAAAACTAAGGGGTAAGTGTGATGTTTGATAAAGTTCTAGTAGCGATCGATGATTCTGAAGTCAGTAGTAACTTTTTTGAGCAAGCGATCGAATTTGCCAAGGCAAATAAATCGGAAATGATGCTCATACATGTCTTGCCCTTGTTAGATGATGTCTATCCTGGGAATCCTTATGTGGGAATGCCGCAAACGGCATGGCCAATATACCAGAAGAAGTGGAGTGATCGGGAAGATATGGAAATCAAGAGTTTACGTTTTTTGGAGCAGGAAGCTAGCGCCGCAGGTATTACCACTCAAATTACATTGAACTATGGTGATCCTGGTAAAATGATTTGTGCTTTAGCAAAAAGTTATGACGCCGACCTAATTATTGTTGGAAGGCGAGGGTTGAACGGTTTAAGTGAATTAGTGATGGGTAGCGTAAGCAATTATATATTCCATCATGCTCCTTGCGATGTTTTAACTATTCAAGGGAAGATTCAATCTTCACCTCAATGTGAAGTTAAGATGGCAATGGCAGGAGCTAAATAACCTAAAGATGAAACTATCAAAACCTTGTCGCGACTATTACTAGAGTATACTGATAGACCTCTAATTATACATATCTTCCTCAAACATGCTGAAAATACTGGCTTTGGGATGATCGCGGGATGTTAACAATTCCGATTCCCTTAGCCGGATTTTCGGCATTTGCCTTAAAAGAAAGCTTAAATTCAAATAGTTGACTCTGGCAGACGAATCACCATTACTGAACAAAAAGCATTGTGCAAAACATAATTGCTAGTGCTGCCTAGTAAAAATTCGTTTAATGGCGATTTCTGATTTCTTCCCATGATGATTAAATCTGCTGACCAATTTTTTGCTGCATCACAAATCATCGGACCAGAGTCTCCGAAATTTTGTAAAATCTCGGCTTTAATACCGATATCATTTGCTTTCTGGGCATAAGAAAGAAGCTTTTCCATACCTCGGTGTTCATATTTTTTCCATTCTTCTAAATATTGTTTGATAACTACATCATCAACAATAGGAAGAATTCCACCCATCAAAGGACTGGCCGCTGTCTTAAAGCCTTGTGGTGTCAAAGGATTAAGAACATGCAGCAATAAGATTTGACCATGCTGTTTAGCAGCCAATGTTAATGCGGCTGCTAAAATTTCTTCTGATTCTGAGGAATCGCCAATTGCGATTAGGATTTTTTGGAGCATGATATAAAATGTATAATTAGGTTGATTTTGGCAAGCTCATTTCGCCTCGTTATGATTATAATCGAAAGAGACAATCAGAGGAGCTTATGAGAAATACCGTTGTTAATAGATGTAAAGATTTTTGAAAATAGCTGAAATTAATGCCCTCACAAAATGCTTATTATTCTGATGTAATTTAGGCTTGATAAAGCACATACTCACAACTTCCTCATGTTCATTAGATATGATCATGCTTTAGAAGCCGAGCCATTATCAGGACATAAGGCTTTAGTGGAGAGTAATATGAACGAATCTATCTTATATGTTGTTTTGACTCTATGGGTATTTTTGACAGGTTTGTTTCTGGCCGACAAATATCTCCTCAAAACTCAATCAGAGCCAAAATTAGGTGAATATGCTGTAGTACTGCATCGGGTCTTTGATATGGTTGCTGTGGCATTGATGCTAGAAAATGCTTATTTATTACTACTGCATGGCAAAGCCTGGATAATGTTAGCGTTTAGTATCGGTTTACTCTGGCCGGGATTGCCGATCGCTGTAAATTATGTAGTAGGTCATCAGATGTTTGATGGCTACTGGGATGATGTTGCAATGAGAAAGGACTTTATACTAGATGGCAAAATTTGGCTTTCTGTTGTTATCTCCTTGTTAATTACTTTACTTTTAATGTCTTGGACATACTATGTATAAATGTTTTCTTCACTATGCAATATTAATCAAAACCAACAATGCAAAATATCATGACTAACAAAGCTACTTTCACTAAATCAATCAAAAGACACAAAATAGCCCCAAACTGTTCTAACTCATTTAATTCTGGCAAACAAAGAAAACAAGATTTTTCTTTGAGGAAATCTGTTACCAAGATAGCTAGCGAAATAAATAAAATTTTAGACCACGGCTATGTCCGTGCAGATATTATGGCTATACTATATGACAGTAATATCACCCAAGATATTCAAAGCAATAATAGCATTCCCAATATTGCTATCGAACTACTTCCGAAGTCAGAGGATTTCAACGAAAAGCCTCATATTCATGTGATGGCTTCCTACAATGACAGCAATCGAGTATCAGATCATGCAACTCGCTGGAATTCTCGATAAATCAGTGTGAAATTTGGATGCAGACAATTTATGTACGATCAAAAACAATTGTCGATTTAACATCAGGCACCCCATGTTCCATGGACTTGTCTAGTTGAATTTGTAGATCAGTCCAGTGTGTATCCATCAAGCTCGGTAAAACTAAGTGGGCAGCTCCCACCCGATCAATAGGGCCAAGTCCAATCGACCACATCCCAGCGGCATTGGCAGCAGCAACACCAACGGTGGCATCCTCTACCACCACACAATGAGCAGGACTAATTCCTAATTGAGTAGCAGCGTGAAGAAACACATCCGGGGCTGGCTTGGGTCGATCGACACTATTGCCATCAGCGATCTTATCAATGAAATTGGCAATATCTAGTTTCTCGATGACCGTACGGGCACTTTTACTTGCAGAGCCGATCGCAATTTTAATCCCAGCTTTGCGCAGTTCATTAAGTAGCTCTACAACCCCTGGAAACAAGTTCTGGGGAGTAATGGCTTGAATCGATTCCACATAATAGCGATTTTTGCGATCCATCATTTCTTGAATTTCATCTTCTGAAAACTGCCGATCGCCTGCAATCAATAACAACGATTCGCGGCGAGCCACCCCGCGCAGTGCCTCATTCGCTGCCCTATTAAAAACTAATCCAACTTCATCGGCTAGCTGCTGCCAAGCTTTGTAGTGCAATTCCGCAGTATCAGTTAAAACTCCATCCAGGTCAAAGATCACTCCTTGGATCTCCGAGGCTGGACAAAGAGCGGGTAATAGATCAAAGCTATGCCAAGCACCATGCCAGTGGATCTTAAATTTGAGGCTAGTCCAGGCAGATGGTAAGTGGGCTTTCGCCACCGGGCCACTATCGAGCAATTGAATGCCACCAAAGCCAAAAACTACTGCTTGCCAAATTCCCCCCGCAGATGCAGCATGTATACCGTCAGTAGTATTGCCACGAGTATCTTCCAAATCCACCAAAGCTGCCTGCATAAACTGTTCATAAGGATCAGCAGCATTTAGATCGGCGGCCAGAATTGCGTGAATAGCCGGTCCCAAAGATGAGCCGTAAGTAATATCGGTACGGGGAGCATAGTAGTCCCAATTTTTTTGCAGCACATCGTAGCTATAAGGAAATGATTGGGTACTACGCATTAAATAAAGCATCATCAACACATCAGGCTGTTTCAGCACTTGTCTTTGATTGGTTTCAGTAATACCAAGCACTGCTTGAATCGATCGATCGCGGGGTTCGTAATCACTTAAATTAATATCCTGGAGCTTAAAAAATCCTTCAAACTGCTCAATCAAACCCGTTCCACCATCTTCATAAATGTAGATCTGGGCAATCATTGATTGCCAACTCATGCGGCGCTTGGGAGTGAGCTTTAATCTTTCGGTTAGTTCCATAGCCCGATCGGGGAATTTTTGCTGTAACCAATCATAAACAGCCACAGCCTTCTCTAAATGCCACTGCACCATCCGATTGGTAAAAGCATTATTATTCACCTGTTCATGATATTCGTCGGCTCCAATCACTCCACAGATTTCATAGCGTTCTTTTTGTCCATTCCACTCCAACCGACTCATCCAAAACAAAGCTGTATCTAGAATAATTTCGGCTCCATAGTCACAAAACCAAGCATCATCACCTGTGGTCTGCCAATATTGCCAGACTCCATAGGCAATATCAGCACTAATATGAATCTCTCGATCACGGCACCAGATCCGGACTTCCTCGGCATAGGGATCATTGGGCATCGACCAGCGAGGAGTCACTTCATCTCCAGTCGCAGCACTTTCCCAAGCATACATCGCCCCCTGATACCCCCCATGAGTTGCTTTGCGTCTTGCCCCCGCCAGGGTGTGATAGCGATAGCTTAATAAATTACGAGCGATCGCTGGCTGGGTAAAAGTGAAAAATGGCAGAATGAAAATCTCGGTGTCCCAGAAAATATGCCCCCGATAGCCAAATCCTGACAGGGTTTTAGCCGGAACACTAACTCGATCGTTGGTAGGCGAAGCTGCTATAAAAAGTTGAAATAAGTTGTAGCGCACCGCCAACTGTGCTGGAATATTGCCACCAATTTCGATATCACTATGCTGCCAAGCAGCTTGCCAAGCCTGTTGATGATCGGTAAGCAACAGAGCGTAGGATGACTCTGCCAATTTGTCTTGAGCAGCTTGGACTGGTAGCTCTGTTTCCTGGGATGTGTACACCGTAACGATTTTTTCAATAGTAACGGTCTGTCCGGCTGTCGCCATAAAAGTAGTGGTAAGCGTCGGATAACCAGGCGTATTTGTCACCTGCAAGGCAGCGTCAACCCCAATCACCGTCATTTTGGCAGCCATCGCTAGCTCAATTCGGGAACCCCGTGTTCGCACCTGAAGCCAAATCCCGGGTTCTAGTTTGCCCTGTTCTAGTCGCTCCCAGTGATCAAAGCCCTGATTTTGAGGATAGCCATTAATCCCAGACTGCACCTCGATCGTGCCCGTAAAATCTACCGGCGTAATTTGGCAGCGTAATCCCAACATCTGCTGATCGGCCAAGCTAGCAAAACGCTCAAACCTTAAATCCACCATATTACCCGTGGGGCTGCACCAGCGCACCGATCGACTCAAAATACCATGTTGCAAATCTAATTGCCGTTCGTAATGAATAATTTCACCTCGATCAAGCCGAAACCTTTCACCGTTAATAATCACTACTAGCGATAACCAGTCGGGACAGTTGGCTAACTCGGTATATACTACCGGCACATCGTCATACACCCCATGAATCATGGTAGCAGGCAAAGCATTGGGATAGCCTTCCTCAAAGCTGCCCCTGGTTCCTAAATAACCATTACCGATCGTAAAAACGGTTTCTCTGGAATGTAATTTATCTGGATCAAATTGAGGTTCAATTAGTGTCCAGTTGGTGTAAATCAAATCGCTCAAATTATTCATGTTACCCGCTGTAGATGTGCTGCTAAGATTTGTTCTGCTCTGGGTTTATAGAGCAAATAAAACAGGGCTTCCAAGTAGCGTTTCAGCGCGTCGCGGCTATCGGCATCAATGTAGTTCCAAAAGCTGTAGACTTTGGTGAGCA
>JANOXZ010000058.1:0-5738 GCA_031418695.1 Synechococcales cyanobacterium VAR_35_metabat_10 | reverse complement strand
TTAGCCTGACGAATAGCCTTTAGTTTAGCCTTTTGATCTGCGGTTAAGTTCCAGGCTGCTTTATTAGGCTTATTAGCTTGACGTTCTGCTTTGATTTGGGCAAATTTCTGACGTTGTTCGGGGGTAAATACTGCATCCATTTTTGCTTTTGTAGCAGTATGTAGTTGCTGTACTTTAGTTTTCTGTTCAGGAGTGAGGTTCAGACCATCTAAGTGGCGACCCATTGAGCTCTCAGCCGTATAGCCAACATGTTGCCGCTGAGCATGATTGTAATTGCTGGCAGCAAAAGTGGGTACTGCAATCACAATTGCTAGAAGAGGTAGGAACTTAACTAGTTTGTTAATTATCATGGTAGGAATCGGGTGGTTTGAGGTGTGTTTGATTTCGATGTTGCCATCATATAAATTTTGCCCCTTGATCCACATCGAGCAAAAGTCACGATCAAATTCCTCATGTTGTTCTGCAAAGTATGACTAAAGTAATGCTCTATCCCAACCAAACAAAGCTATGTTAAAAGAGTTGTTCTGCCTTGTGTACCTCTGGTGACAGCCTTGTGCTCATCTCTGGTAACAGTGCAGCTATCGATTTCTCCAGTCGAGTCTTCTATGCGTCATCCCCTCCGGCTATTACTATATATTGAGTGGATTTTTTTCGCGGGGGTAATGGTTTGGGAAGTTGCTCCCCATCGATTAGACATATCTTCTCCACCCGTTTGGCTAAATATCGGAATTTTAGTCCTGTTGGCAATCATGGGACTACGATTGCCGACTACTAGCAGACTGCTATTCAAATTTGTTTATATTATTGCCCAAGTAATTCTTATTTCGGTGGTCATTTTAATTGGTAGAAATCCATTTTTTGGTTTGCTGTATATTGTTGTGATGTTTCGCAGCTATCTGATTTTTGGCCGACAGTATCGATTATGGATTTTAGCTACTATCTTTACCTTATCAATAATTACTGTAAATTCATCATCACCACGTCGTCCGTTGCGTGGAAACAGAGCAATTCCTCATTCTCATCTGACAGATCGGCCATCGCCTCCCGGTGGTAGACGGGATGATTTTAAGTGGGGCTTTGTATTTATGTTTGGTGGCATCTTGCTCAGCTTACAGTTGCTAGTTGATCGAATTGTGGCTGAAAAACAGGCCAAAGAAGAACTAGCGCTAGCCAACCAGCGAATTCGTAGCTATGCTCTCAAAGCTCAAGAAATGGGCAGTTTACAAGAGCGCAATCGCATCGCCCGTGAAATCCACGATTCTTTGGGGCATTCTTTAACTGCTCTGAATTTACATTTAGAAATGGCGCTCAAACTCTCTCAGGTAAAACCCGAAAAATCGCGGGAGGTATTAGCTGAAGCCAAAAGACTGGGTTCGATCGCCCTCAATGATGTGCGTCAGTCAGTGTCGGCGATGCGCTCTGACCCATTACAAAACCAAGATTTGCCTACGGCGATCCAAAAATTGGCCAATGATTTTGAGTTCTCCAACAACCTCAAACCACTGTGTTATTTGGATGCCATGCCCCAAATTCCCCAACCAACAGCCACCACTATCTATCGCATTGTTCAAGAGGCGCTGACTAATATTAGTAAATATGCTCAAGCCAGTGAAGTACGAATCGAAATTTACCACCGACCTACAGAGCTAGAGCTGCGGATCATTGATAATGGCCAAGGCTTTATTCCTACCAACAATGTGACGGGTTTTGGCCTGCAAGGGATGCGAGAACGAGTACTATCTTTACAGGGCAGGTTCGCAATTATCAGTGAGCCTCAGCGGGGTTGCCAGATTGTGGCGATTATTCCTGTTATCGGTGAGCAATTTTCAGAATTTGGGGAATAGTAATGACCAACATGATTAATATTTTATTGGTAGACGATCAAAATTTGATTCGTCAGGGCTTGAAGGCGTTATTAGAGCTAGAAGCTGATTTGCAGATTGTGGGAGAAGCCGAAAATGGCCAGGTAGCCATAGATTTGGTACAGGCACTTAAGCCCAGCGTGGTGTTGATGGATATTCGGATGCCAGTGATGGATGGGGTAATGGCAACTAAGGAGATTTGTCAGCGGTTTCCTGCTGTGAATATTTTGATTTTAACTACTTTTGATGATGATACTTATGTATCTACAGCGATCGGGCATGGGGCTAAAGGCTATCTGCTCAAAGACACGCCTTCGGAAGAAATTGCAGCGGCAATTCGGGCAGTTGATCGAGGTTATACCCATTTGGCTCCGGGGATGATGGCCAAAGTGATGGCTGGGAGAGCCAATGAAGCAGAGGTGGTTTTGCCAGTAGAGTTACAAGAACTGACTCCCCGTGAGTTGGAGGTATTAAAGCTGATTGCGGCAGGTGCTAATAATAAAGAGATTGCCCAGCAACTATATATTTCGGAAGGTACAGTGAAAAATCATGTAACTAATTTGTTGAGTCGGCTAAATTTACGCGATCGAACTCAGGCAGCGATTTTAGCTAAAACTTACCTATCAGTATAGATTTTCAAGTTCCGGGATAAATAGTTAAGTAAGCTGGGTCTCTTCAGATAGCTGTTTCAGGTCGAGATTTTAGATCATGAGCTAACCCATAAAACTGACCACTATTAAACTCAAATTTTGCAACTAACTGCCAATTAAGTTTTTTTGTATGAGCTGCGTAGGAGCGCTGATTAAGTTGATTGATAAAGGTGACTCCAGCTTGGTATCGATCAGCAAAGCTTAATCGCAGAGTTTCAAACAACATAGGCAGCACCTGCTGTCCTCGATATTTTTTGTCTATACAAACTGGGCCATATTGGAAAGTCTTCTCAGCGCTTAAGGGCTGACCTTGAAACTGCCAATTGGGCATGAGGCCAACCATGTGAGGGAAAATTGGCCAGCGATCGAAGAAATTCCAGCTTCCAGCTAAAGCATAAGCAATTACTCGATTGTCCTGAATTGCCACAAATACCCCTTGCTGTGCCAGTAAATCACTAATTAACTCTGGAGTAAATGGCGTGGTCACAAAACCATCACTAAGCTGATCGGCGGGAAGATTGGCCAAAAGATTTTGGGCTTGGAGGGCTACAATGCCAGGAATATCTTCTGCTGTGCCAGTTCTGGTTTCCATGATGTGTGAATTTTGAGGTTCCTCATCCTAGCGCAACATGGTTCCGATTAATGACAAAGTTTTTTTAAAGTTCAGGGTAAGAAGGGTTGGCTTAGGGACAATGGGGATTAAGACAACAAATCATAGAATATCCCAAATTCTTTGCAACTTCACCACCAATCCTGGCAAAACTTCTTCCCCAAAAAGCTCCAAAGGATTTTCTAATACTTCCACGACTTGACCAACACGATATATTTCTACCCGACGATTTTTAGGATCGATTAACCAGCCTAGCAATGCACCATTATTGACGTACTCTTTCATTTTCTCTTGTAATGGTGCCAAATTATCTGAAGCAGAGCGTAATTTCACTACAAAATCAGGACATATTTTAGGGAAAGTGCCCTTTTCTTCATCTGTCAAAGCATTCCAACGAGTGCTGCTGACCCAAGAAACATCTGGAGATCGATTAGCCCCATTTGGTAAAATAAAACCCGTAGAAGATTCAAAAGCTTTACCTGCCTGATTATTCTCTTCACACCAGTTCCCTAGTTGTATAATGAGCTTGAAGTTTCGATCGCCAGTTTCCCAGCCAGTTGGTGGACTCACCATTAATTCTCCAGTAGCATTGCGCTCCAGTCGCAGCTCTGAGTTGACTCGTGCCAACTCTTCAAACTGTTCTGGAGTGACTTTTAAATAGATCTCTGCTGGTAGAGATAGAGTAAGAGTAGATTGCGGCACAATCTCTGACGAGGCTTGAGCTAAAACCATGACAACTCCTGAATAAATAAAAAGCGGAGCATACAGAACAAATTATAATTTATTGTTCATAAAGTCCGCCAGAAGCCTATCAAAATCAGCGATTCTGCTTGCCTGAACCTAATTCCGGCAGATGCATCGCTTGCTACTCAGTTTGTTGCTGTAAGACCTGACGCAAACCATCTCGGCCAACCATCTCAAAAATTTCATCTAAGATAGTTCTGGCACCTTGTGCGCATAGAGCCACGGCCAAATCTTTACCCAATTGCTCTGCCGCTGTTACTGCGCCAGTAACTTGATTTTTAATCAAAGTCTGGCCATCTAAAGTAGCCACCATGCCAGTGAGAGTTAACTGATCACCCTCAACTAACGTGTTTACTCCGATTGGCACTTGACAGCCACCTTCTAAAGATCTCAAGAAAGAGCGTTCGGCAATACAGCGCGCCGTTGTTGCTGGATGCTCCAAAGATTTTAAGACTTCTAGCACTTCTTGATCATCAATACGGCACTCAATACCCAAAGCCCCTTGACCAACTGCGTGTAACGAAATTTCGGGGGGAATGAGCTGATGAATTCTATTGCCCAGGTCTAGGCGACCCAAACCAGCCGCCGCCAAAATTAGCGCATCGTAATCACCGCTATCTAGCTTCTCTAAGCGAGTGATCACATTGCCCCGTACATCCTTAAAAACCAAGTGAGGATAATGGTGCCGCAACTGTGCCAAGCGCCGCAGAGAGGATGTCCCTATTACTGAGCCAGCGGGCAAAGTTTCTAATTGATACTGTTGGTTTTTGGCATTGACCACCAAGGCATCCGCCGGATTCTCCCGCTCGGTGATGCAGCCCAGCACCAATCCTTCTGGCAAATTGGTAGGCAGGTCTTTCAGAGAATGCACCGCAATATCTGCGGTGTTGTCGAGCATTTTTACTTCTAGCTCTTTGGTGAAAAGACCTTTATCGCCAATCTTGGCCAAGGGCACATCCAAGATCTTGTCGCCTTGGGTACTCATGGTTTCAACTTCAAAAGTGCGATCGGGGAAATGCTTTTGCAGCTCGGCCTGTACCCAATAGGTTTGGACTAAAGCAAGCTGACTTTTTCGGGAGGCAATTTTAATAGTACGAGGCATAAATAAGATTTTTCATATATTCTCCGATCCTAGAATACAGGAAGCTTGCGCAATACGCTTTCTAGTGGATTGTCGGAATCAAATATTTACTGAGGGTCAAAGCATCTACCCCAGCCAATCCGCGCTCTTGAGCGGCCAAACTCCCTGCTTGAGCGTGCCACCAGTTGGCACTGGCCACCACGTCTACTGGCTTAGCATTAGGTAGCGCCCCAGCCACTAAGCCACCAATTAAACCAGTAAGTACATCTCCACTGCCACCCCGCGCCAAAGCGGGTGTGCCATTATCAATTACCCAAGTACGATCGCCATCCGAAATAACTGTTCTGGCACCCTTGCTCAAAATGACTGTTTTAGAGTTGGCAGCCTGTTCCTTAACCTCCGTTAAGCGATTCACTGGAGCCGGAAATAAGCGCAGCCACTCACCGCCATGGGGAGTCAAAATTGTGGTTGCTTTACGATGCTGCCACTGTTCGGCGGGGAGCTTGGCCAGGATATTGATGCCGTCGGCATCTAACACCAAGGGTAAATCTTGCTCTAACAGCGATCCAATCACCCCGATCGGTTCTGGGGTGAGACCACTGCCGCCTGCTACAGCGGTATATTTGCCCCAATCTAAACCAGGTAGATGTTTAATCGCGCCACTGCTGCTTTCTGGGCAACCAATGATGATTGCATCAGGCAGATGCTGGAGCAAAATTGGTTTTAAAGAATTGGGTACGGCGATCGATAACAAGCCTACACCACTGGCCTGTGCTCCTAACCCGGCCAAA
>JANOXZ010000057.1:0-1520 GCA_031418695.1 Synechococcales cyanobacterium VAR_35_metabat_10 | reverse complement strand
GGGGGACGGGGGGGGAGGGGCGGGTTTATGGGATTACCTCCGGTAGGCTACGCCAACGATGACGCTTTTACTAGAGATTCGTTCAAACCCGCCCTCCTCACTAGAGATGTAGGCAGGATGGTTTCAGACAGGAAAAGAATAATGCAAAAACCTTTGTGCTTAGTCTTCAACCGCCCTGAAATAAATTATTTCGTTCCGAAAGGCTTCGCCAACGGGCTAATAGCTAAAGTCCACTTTAGTGGACTGAGCGATTTTTACTGAGGGTGTATGAAACCATTCTTGGAGGGAGTGGGGGAGAGTGAGTTTAAATCCGAAATCCTGCTTGGTGTGCTCCACTGTCAACTGGGCGGGTGACCCGACCAGTGGGGAACCCGAACAGTTCGCACATCCGCAAAATCCAAAATCCCCTATTCCCTCATCCCTGACCCCTAACAAAAGACAATAGCGGTCGAAAGCCATGCTTGAGTGAGGCTTTGCCGATTTGTTCCATTTTTTCGATGGTGATTTGGTTGCGTCCCCAGGAGAAGCTCGTATGGAGTTTTTCAAACTCTAGAATCATGGCTTCGGCGAAGCAGGCGAATAGTTGACGAGCGGGGGCATCCATTGCCACTATGTTCATGATTTTCCAGTCGATGTCGAGGGAATGTTCTACGACACCGCCATTCATCACATATGCGCCGGGAGCATCGATTTTGGTGCCGAGGTTTTTGGGGTAGCCACCATCGATGAGCAAGCAGGGTTGCTTGAGATTGGTGGAGTCGATCTCTACTCCTTTGGGCATACTTGCTACCCAGACTACTACATCGGCGATCGGCAATGCTTGTTCTAAGGGTAAGATTTTACCGCGTCCTAGTTCGGCTTGGAGGTTTTGGAGCCGTTCTTGGTTGCGGGCTACGAGGAGTAGCTCGGCAGTATCGGTACATTTGTCCAGCCAGCGACAAACGGCACTACCGATATCGCCTGTAGCACCGACGATCGCTACCGTAGCCCGACTGAGATTGATGCCTAGTTTGGCTGCACCCTCTTCGACCTGACGGCAGATGATGTAAGCTGTGTGGGTATTCCCGGTGGTAAATTTGTCGAAGTCCAATTCGATATTGCGGACTTGTTTATTTTGCTGGAGATCGAATTCTTCAAAAATAATTGAGGAGAATCCGCCCAGTGCAGAGATGTTAATTCCCTGTTTTTGAGCGTGTGCCATAGCATTGAGAATCTTGCGGATGGCGGCTTTGATCCGGCGTGCTGCGAGCATTTCGGGCAAGAAGCAGGATTCGATGTAGTAGCCTTCGATCTGTTGTCCGGTAATGCTGGTGACTTTGATGTGGTCTACTGTCTGCGGTGGGGCACTGCACCAGAAGTCCAGCCCTTGGTCGGCATATTCTGGAAAGCCTAAGTCTTTAGCGACGGCTTGGGCATGTTCTAAGCTGGTAAGGTGACCGATAAGACCAAACATGAAGATTTTACGAGTTGTGCCTGTCGTTGGCAGAGCCTCCGCCTTGCGGAATCGGAAGTTTAGGATC
>JANOXZ010000056.1:0-2196 GCA_031418695.1 Synechococcales cyanobacterium VAR_35_metabat_10 | reverse complement strand
CCCGCAAATTGCAACAATACCGAATCCAAGCAAAAAAATCATCGCTATCAAAAGGCAGACTAATCGTACTATCAATTTCATCCACAAACACCACCAACGGAGCCGTCACATAATGCAGCAACAGCTCCTCCACAAACTCACTCAACCGCTGTACCCAACCCAACTCTGGCCGCGCCTGACAAAAACCATCCAAATCAAAACTTGCCACCAGTCCCAAATCTTGCAGAATCCGCCGCATAATTCCCCGATACCACTGATCTGCCGTGATATTTTGCGCCCCAATTCCGGTTAAATCGATCGCACTACACTTTACCCCCGCAGCCTGCAACTGCCCCATCACCTGCACCCGCAAACTAGATTTCCCCATCTGCCGCGCCGTCAACACATAACAAAACTCCCCCGCCAACAAAGCCTCATATAGCTCTCGATCGGCCTCACGCGCAATATACGCTGGCGAATCCAAACTTAAACTACCCCCCACCTGATATGGAAAAGACATCACTACCCCCTACAAACGTTTACGAAAATACGATCGATAAAGCTGATTAGCCGGTGCCACATCATCTCCATAATACTTAATTAACCCACAATCTTTTAACTGCCTCAGCAAAACCGACGGAATAAACACCGGCCGATCGCTATGGACAATTTCGGCCATCAGCTTCTTTAGCTCCGGCTGCTGGGTCAAATACAAAAAATGATGCTGCAAATGATTCCCGTATAAGCTGTCCTCTCGATCGGCAGTAGCCAACAGCGTCTGCAAAATCATGTTGCCCTGCGCCACCTCATACAGCGCCAACCGAATCAAATGAGGATGACCACCCACCAAATTCATTAAACCCGCCACCTGTCGATCTTGCCAATTCAACCCATACAAAGTCACCAAATCTTGCACCTGCAACGTATTCAACTCCGGCAAATGGACACATTGCCCCACATTAAACGGCGAGCCATTAATATTGCTAATTTCCTTATACCAAACATGCAGCAACACCATGCGGAGTCTACCCCAAGGTTCATCTTTTCGATCGTACCAAAAGCGCAACAAAATCAAAAAATCTTCAAAAATATCTGGATAACTAAAAATTCGCTCTAAGTTATCTAAACAAAGCAACAAAGGTTCAGCAGATTGATTCAGAACATAGCGCTCCAAAAAATCAGTGCAATTGTCTTTGCTGCCATAATCCACATTCCAGCGATCAGCAACATCAATTTGCCGATTTAATTGCTTACAGACCTGACGGCATAACCACTGCAACAACTGGTCTAAATCTTTTAAAGCCGTTTTATCCACCAACTGTAAATCAATCCGTACCACCCGATAATTTAAACCTTGAGCATAAGCCACCAATCGCTCCAAACAAGAAGTTTTGCCCATTTTTGCCGGAGCTTGAATGCGCAGCAACCCCGATGTTTGCGAAATCGCTTGCTCACATTGGGCTTGCAGATTAGCATGTTCCACATAAAACTTTGAACCGATCGGCACAACACTATCAGGAAAGCGCAAATCAGCTACCGGGGTGGGCGGATGTGTTAACTCCCATTTCAGACTCTTTAACTGCTGAAAAATCGGCTGAATCGCTAGAGTATTCTGGTACTTTTGCACCAATTGCTCGATCGCCAACACCAAACTCAAATCACGATTCACTTCCGCCGATAAATCTTGAATGTCCCTAATCACCGCTGGACTATCTTTAAACACCGCCTCAACTTCAGCGATCGCCACCGAATTCAAGATCAATTGCTCTGGCTGCTCAATCAATCGTTGCGCCGAGCTAGCCGGTAATGCTTGACCAATCTTGTTGGTAACTTTACCCAACAGACCCGCCGCTCTCTCACCTAACTTTTCGCCATTTTTCTCGATCGCCTTAGTCAGTAGCAAGGTCAGTACCCAAACTGTCGGTGAAACCAGATCCATTACTCAACCCGCCAGAAATATTTTAATCCTAGCATGTAATCACAAGACGATTGATCGGTTAAGCTAAGAGAAGTCTTTGTGTAAATTGTCAAATATGGCCTACAGCGATTTCTCATTACGGAAAGTGAAAGAGCAATTTGAGTTAACTCTGGTAGAAGGTGTTTGCTTTTTGCCAGAAATTACGCCACTGATGCCTTCTACTCCTTACTTGCAAGACGTTTTGCAAGAGAGCTTGCCATTGGCAATTTCGATGGGTTCAGAAAAAGCTCGATCGGAGC
>JANOXZ010000055.1:0-5644 GCA_031418695.1 Synechococcales cyanobacterium VAR_35_metabat_10 | reverse complement strand
CTCCAGATGCTTTTGATGAGAGTAACTACTATGGTTTTAACCAGAGTATGAATCAAAATATGCGGGGGGTGTTGAAGCCCAAATTGGTGATGAGAGTAAGATCCCAGGCTCCAGGTTTTTGGCGGGTGCTGGGGTTCGATCGCTACACCGGTCAAGGCTGGGTAGTCTCCAAAAATGATGAAGCCAAAAAGGTACAGCGTCCAAGCTGGTCAAATAAGTTTAGTCTGCCCAATCCAACTTATCCCAAGTCCCGGCGGATTGTCCAAAGCTATACCACGGTGGCAGAGCTACCCAATGTATTGCCAGCTTTAACTACTCCCGATGAGTTGTATTTTCCGACTCCCGAAATGGCGGTCGATCGAGAAGGTAGTCTGCGCGCTCCAGGCAGTTTGGTGCCCAATTTTACTTACACGGTAATTTCCCAAGTACCCGAACGAGATCCGGCAGTTTTAACTAAGGCCGGAGAAAACTATAAAATCAGCAGTGTCCGCAAAGATTTAGCTGACTATTTGCAAATCCCCGAAACGTTAGCAACCAAACTGCGTCCTTTTACCGAGAAGTTAGTGGCCGATTATACTTTATCCCAGGTGAGTCGAGAGACAACTCCTTTAGATAACAACTATGATAAAGCTTTATATTTAGCTCAGCATTTGAAGCAAAATTACCAAATCCCCCAAGATTTGGTGAATTTACCGCAAGTACCGGCCAACGCCGATTTGACCGATTGGTTTCTGTTTCGTTGTCAGGACAAGACTCAGAACAATGTCCAGAGTGGAAAAGGAGAATGTCTGGCCGGAGGCTACCCAGATCATTTTGCTACGGTTCATACTTTAATGCTGCGATCGATCGGCATTCCGGCCAGATTGGCGGTGGGTTTTGATCCGGGTTATTTCAATCCGTTTACGGGCATGTATGAAGTCAAAAATACCGATGCTCACGCTTTAACTGAGGTGTATTTTCCTAAGTATGGCTGGTTTGCCTTTGACCCTATTCCCGGACATCCATTATTACCGCCGAGTGTAGAAGATAGTCAGGTGTTTGGGGTGGTGAAGCAGCTTTGGAATTGGGTGGCAGGTTTATTACCAGTACCGGTAACTGCTTGGTTGGCTTGGGCGATCGGGGGCATTTTGTCACTGTTGATTACGATCTGGGTTTTCTGTACTCAGGGCTGGTTTGGTGCTATCTGTGGTTTGGCGGGTGTAGTGGTGCTGTCTTTTGGTGGTTGGATGTTGTTCCGGTCTTGGCGACGCTGGCGCTATGGGCGCTGGTTAAGACAGCAGCCGCCGATGGAGCAGGTTTATCAACAAATGTTGAGTTTGTTGCAGCGGCGGGAGTTGCCGGTGCGCCAGATACACGAGACTCCGTTGGAGCATTGGCATGGTTTAGATGGATCGATCGGGATTGTGGTGGAGCCGATCGTCTTGGCTTATGTGGCTTGGCGCTATGGTGGTGAACCGCAAAATGTAGATTATCTGCGATCGATCTTGCTCACCATTAGATCCAAAAATTAACTGGGAACACTTTGTGACCAGTGATGTCAGGCTTCAATAGACCCAATTCATCAAATTATGAAATATCTCCTGCCTTTAGTCCTGGCCTTTTCCTGGCTGCCAGTTAACATCTCATCATCAGTATCTGCTCCATCGAAATGTTCGACGGTCTTGACTCAAACCAAGTCTAGTGTGAACAAATTCTATTCATTTAGAACATTTCAAATAGAAGAGAAGAATGAGGGGATTCCCCCACAGGGTCGATCGCAGCATCTCATTTTCATCAGAGGTTTGCGCGCACCAGTCAAAGAGGCTAATATGACCAAAAGAATTATTGCTAGCTGCCCAAAAGTTGGCAGTGTCAGTTTTATCACCAATGGCACTGATGAAGAAGACCGATATGGTTTATTGAGTGGTAAAGTGCAGACTTTTAAGTGTAAAGATATCACGGAACCCATTAGCTGGGGCGAATACGGCTGTTCATAACAGCTACACTTAAACGAAATAAATGGGGAAAGCCTGGATCGATTTAAACAACTTCCGGGCTACCTGCCCATGCAGGGAATTTAATTGAGGAGATTTGCTTTATTATCAAAGCACACTCATTCACCACTAAATTCATGGAAACTAAGCCTCCACTGCCTCCTTTTACCTTAGAAACTGCCAAAGATAAAGTTCAAGCGGCTGAGAATGCCTGGAATACCCGTGATCCAGAGCGAGTTTCTTTAGCTTACACCGAAGACTCGGAATGGCGTAATCGATCGGAGTTTATTACTGGCCGCGCTACTATCAAAGAGTTTTTGACCCGCAAGTGGCAACAAGAACTAGATTATCGGCTGCGCAAAGAGCTGTGGTGCTTTATGGATAATCGGATTGCAGTGCGATTTGAGTACGAATATCACAATGAAGCTGGTGATTGGTATCGGGCTTATGGCAATGAAAACTGGGAGTTTGCTGAGAATGGTTTGATGATTAAACGATTTGCTAGCATCAATGATGTGGCGATTACCGAGGCCGATCGCAAGTTTCGCTGGGAGCGATAATTTAAAGTTCAGACTCGGACTGTGTTTTTTTTACCCAATTAATCACTGTATTACAATTCACCCCAGTCTGACGTTCGATTTCCCGAAAACTGATCCCCTGGGTGTGAAGTTCGAGACATTGCCGTCTAGTTTCAAGAGGATATCCTCTTTGAGCATATTGATCGAGAAACTGCCGCCCACACTCCCTACAAACGTATCTCTGACTGCCTTGTTGATGACCATTCTTTGCTACTTGATCGCTTTGACAACCTGGGCATATCATCTTTTGACTAGACAAAGTGAGCAAATGATCACCAATGTGAGGGTTTAGATACACATACATGACATTTTTAATCTCTGCATATATTTCTTGGCGATGTGATTCATCACTTTGGATCGCGTGAAAAAACAAGCTGATACACATATGTTGGCCTACTTCTGCCAGCAGTTTGCTTTTGGCTATGCTCAAATCAGGGTTGCGTTTTCGATACAAATTGGCATGATTTTCAATCTGGATTAATGCTCGATCGGGTAAAACTGCCATGATTTTTGCCAGCCCTTCGGTTTGCTGCATATAAGCCTGCAACAAGATACAGCGAGGGATTGGCTGCTCGAAGTAGCTGGTGTAAGGATCTAGATAATCATTAAGACATTGGATGATCGGACGATTTATATCCCCCTTGAAAAATTCTGCTTCCAGCAGATCTATTTTTTGTAGATGCTTGGTGAACAGGGCGTGGAAAATTGCTAATTTGTCTGGGAAGAATTGGTAAATTGAACCAACAGCAGTGTTGGCTCGATCGGCTATTTGTTGAATCGTGGCCGCCGCAAAACCCGCCGCTGCAAAAACTTCCGCTGCGGCCACTAAAATCTTCTCTACCCGCTGCTGCCCACGTTTTTGCTGGGGTTGACGACGGAGAGTCGAATCGCTTGACAAAGATGAGGAGTTACTCATAAGCTAATTATGTCACAATTTGGAATGAATTGTTATTATGACTGATAAACTCAAGTCTGCTGACATGATGCCCGGTAGCTATGGATTGCCGATTATTGGCGAATTAATTGGCTTTCTGCTCAAGCGAGAAGAATTTTACTGGCAAAAGCATCAAGAGCACGGGAATATTTTCAAAACATCATCACTAATATTTAAGCGAGCTGCTTGTTTAGTCGGCCCCGCTGCTAACCGTTTGGTGTTAAAAGATCAAGCCGATAAACTGTCCTCGCAGTTGGGCAATCAGTTTATTGAGTTTATCGTTACTAATGATACGGTGCTACTCCAAGATGGGGCACAGCATCGCACCAGTCGCAAGCTGATTTTGCCAGTATTTCTGCCTCAGGCATTAGCTTCGTACTTTGACACGATTCAGTCAGTTGTTACTGAGATGACCAGTGATTGGGGCGACAAGGGTACGATCGATCTCAGTACCGAATTACGTAAAATCACGATGGCCATTGTCGTCAAAATTTTTCTGGGTAGCGAAAAGACCGAAGAAATTGAGCAAGTAAGTAACTGGTTCACCATTCTTGTCGATAGTCTCAATAGCATCATCAAATGGGATAATCCGCTCACTGTCTATGGTAGAGGGCAAGCAGCCCGCCGTAACATTGTTGATTATATTCGTCGAGTAATTCATGAAAGAGCGACACGAGGGGATCTAGAACAGTCTACTGATGTGTTGAGTTTGCTTCTGAATACAGTTGATGAAGATGGCAATAAGTTTACCGAAACCCAAGTAATTAATCAGGCGATCGGGTTGCTATTTGCCGGGGGTGACACCACATCGAGCTTGTTTAGTTGGTTATTGTTTGAATTGGGTAATAGTGCCGAATGGCGGCAAAGATTGCGAAATGAGCAACAACAAGTGATGGGGAATCAGCCGATCGCGATGAGCCATCTGCGCCAACTGCCCGACATGACTAATGTAATTAAAGAAAGCGAACGTCTCTATGCGCCAGCTTGGGTAATTAGTCGGGTGGCGACAGCCGATATTGAATATGATGGTTATCTGATTCCGGCTGGTTGGTTTGTGTTTATTTTCCCGATGCTGACTCATCGTTTACCCGAAATTTACCAAGATCCGGATGCCTTCGATCCTGACAGATTTGCGCCACCACGGGAGGAAGATCAAAAACAGCCTTACTCGTTAATTGGTTTTGGTGGTGGGGTGCATAGTTGTCTTGGCGTGGAACTGGCCAAAATGGAGATAAAGATCATTCTCTCGACGTTGTTGCAAAAGTATGATTGGACAGTGACACCGACAACTACCGAAATTTCGCCAGTACGTAGTCCATTTACTATGCAGAAAAGGTTAAAAGCAAAATTTATAGCCATCTAGAAATAAAAATTAATTATTCAAAGACAACTATTACCCAGGAATATTTGTCTTTGAATTAATATTTCTCACCCAGTTAATTACTGTGTTGTGGTTCACCCCAGTTTGGCGTTCGATTTTGCGGAAGCTTAGACCCTGTTGATGTAAATCGAGACATTGCTGCCTAATCTCTGGGGGGTAGCCTCGATCAACATAATCTCCCATGAACTGTCGCCCACATTCACGACAAATGTGACGTTGCTTACCTTGATGATGACCATTTTTGGCCACTCGATCGCTTTGACAACCTGGGCAAACCATCATTTTAGTAGGCAAAATCAGCAAATGATCACCAATATGTGGATTTAGATAGCCATAAAGAAGGTCTTTCATCTCGGTGTATAGCTTTTGGCGATGTTGTTCGTCACTTTTGAGAGCGCTCAGAAATAAGCTATTGCAGGTATAGTGAGCAACTTCCGAGAGTAATTCACTTTTGGCTTCACTTAAATTAGGATTGCGTCGCCGATAAAGGTTGGCATGTTTCTTCACCGATAACGAAAACCGCTCAAGTAAATCTGGCATATCATCAATTAAAGTCGATAATCCGGCGATCGGCTGTAAATAGTCTTGCAGGAGAATACAGCGCGAAAGCGGTTTCTCAAGATACAAAGCATAGGTATCAACATATTCGCTGATCACTTGCATCAGCGGACGATTCAGCTCAGCAGCAAAGAAAGCCGCTTCCAAAACTTCTATTTGTTGCAGATGTTCGGCGAGCAAAGTCCGAAAAATTGTGAGCTTATCTGGGAAAAACTGATAA
>JANOXZ010000054.1:0-4204 GCA_031418695.1 Synechococcales cyanobacterium VAR_35_metabat_10 | reverse complement strand
GTTTAAAGATTACTTCCGCCAGCGCGTTACCGATTTGGCCAACTCGGTCTGTGCGGCTTATGGTGCAACTTGTGAAGTTGATTATGTGAATTTCTACCCAGCCACTATTAATGATGAGCGGATTACCGCCATGGTTAGGTCGATCGCTCTAAATATGGTGACTACTCCGGCAGGCGTGGTGCCCGATTGTCAGACTATGGGGGCAGAAGACATGGCTTACTTCTTGCAAGAGATACCGGGCTGCTACTTCTTTTTGGGGTCGGCTAACGTCGATCGAGCATTAGCTTATCCCCATCATCACCCCCGCTTTGATTTTGATGAGACGGCTTTGATGATGGGCGTAGAAATGTTTGTGCGCTGTGTGGAGAGTTATTGTAGTTAATGGCTAAATTTCCTTCTACTCACAAAGCTGTTTCTAAGGTAGATTATTTCTATGATCGCCCAGGGGTAGCGCCAGGAGTTTTGAGCCTGAGCCTTGATGCCGAGCCAGCTACGCTCTCGGTGATTGACTATGATTCAGAGACGGTAGATTGTCATCACATTACCGACCCCGATGAAGCTCAGCGCTATTTAAAAAATAAATCGGTATCTTGGTTAGATCTGTCAGGACTGGGAAATCATAGCACTTGGCAGAGTCTGAGTAAGACGTTTAATTTACATCCGCTGCTGGTAGAAGATGTAGTAAATGTGCCCCAGCGACCAAAGATTGAACATTATGCTGAACAGCTATTAATTGTTTCTTGGATGGTGACTCCTGATAAAACGTTGCAGGGTTTTCACAAAGAACAGGTCAGTCTAATTTTAGGGAAAGGCTATTTGCTAACTATTCAAGAAGAACCAGAGCATGATTGTTTTGATGGGGTGCGCGATCGCATTGCTCACGGGCGGGGATCTTTGCGTCATCAGGGTGCAGACTACTTGGCCTATTGTTTGCTAGATGCCATTATTGATGGTTTTTTCCCGGTGTTGGAACACTATGGAGAGTTGATTGATGAATTAGAAGATGAGGTGGTTTCGCGGCCTACTAAGCAAACCCTAGAAAAAATCTACCGGATTCGGCGTGATTTGTTGACTTTAAGGCGATCGATCTGGCCGCAGCGTGATGCGATCAATCAATTAATTCGGGATGGCAGTGACTTTATTAGCGATGAAGTCAAGATTTACCTGCGGGACTGCTATGACCACACGGTACAGGTCATGGATATGGTGGAAACTTATCGAGAGCTAGCCACGGGCTTGATGGATGTTTATCTGTCTTCGGTGGGCAATAAAATGAACGAGATCATGAAATTACTCACGGTGGTTTCGTCGATCTTTATTCCTCTCACGTTTATTGCTGGGGTCTATGGGATGAACTTCAATGTCGAAAAGTCACCGCTGAATATGCCGGAGCTAAGCTGGTACTGGGGTTATCCAGCTTGTTTGACTTTGATGACAGTGATTGGTGGTAGCTTAGCTTTCTTCTTCTGGCGAAAGGGTTGGTTTAGCAATAGCCAAATTAGTAAACGTTAAGCTACTGATAATTGTCTAAACTGTGATTAAAATGATTAGATGATAGACTGTGACTTGATATTAGCTTAATCATAGTCCATCAATCAATCCGACTAATCACAGTTTAGATAGTTTTCTATTTTAAAACAATTTGATACCGAGGTAAAAGCTCTTGCATCACAATCCACATATTGGGAAGCATAGGCAATAAATTTCTGGATAACTAATGTAGGAATATCTGCGGATACTAAGCTTCTTGGCTGATTAAGCCTCTGATTCTCACCGCTTTTTCAAAATGATCTAGTTTGTGGGTGCTAATCCACCATTCTGCTGCTTCCATCAGCAGTTCAGGATCCTCGTTCTTATTGGAAAAGAAGGCATAAAAAGAGACACTAACGCCAGGTCCTTTTTTCTCGATTTTTTGATTACAAATATCAACGATTTGTTGTTTGAGGCTATCTCTCATGAATGATTTCCATCCTACTATGGTAGGCATATAAATATCTTTGGTGATTAACTCATGTTAGAAGCTTTTGTGCAGATAATGTGATCGATCAGAACCTCTCTAATCACGGCTGCCTTTGGCCAGCTCTTGGCTACATCAAGTTCCAATGAATCTCGATGGGAACCAGCGATCGCTCCCAGATCCGCCGAAGTTGCCCAGAAATTCCGAAGACAAATTCAGGATCAGGAAAATTGAATTCGGGATCATCGCTTTCTCGTTCTAATGCTGCCCAGTAGGCGAGGGTGTTGCCATGCAAGGCAAAGTCACGCTGCAATGTCCGATCGAACCATTCTGATACATCTGCTGAAATAGTTACAGTCGATCGAACTCGGTCATCATAGGAATACAGCGCAAGCTGCATCGTGTCAAATTTGACGAAGGGATGAATATCTTGATCATAGAAAGCGCAAAATTCCTCTAGCCGATCGGGGTCACTAACTTCCAGAGGCCAGTCTTGCATTCCAGAACTACTGTTTAGGTTGAATTCAGCATCCAGAGTTTTCATCGCCTGTCCGGCATAAAGGGGTGAACTAGTGAAGGGTACTACACAATTTTCCATTCGCCATCGGGCATCCTGGACACGATGTTGATCTGGACGGTGAATAATTTCAGGGGCTGAAGAAGACCTGTTTGTTGTCCATGCTGCTAGAGCACCTGTGATAATTTCGCTGATCTGGCTCAGGCTAATCGTAACTACAAATGAGGCACAAGGAAATTCACGAGAAAGATGGCCGTTAATGATGCCGATGATTGTTCGGTTAGGCTTTTCGACAGAATGAGCTTTGATTTCGATTGTGCCATCAACAGCACTTAATGCTTCACAGGTTTGCCAAGCACTACCACTCAATATAACTTCAAATTCTTCGTTGTTTACTACAACTGATTGGGTATTGATCATAACTTTTTGGGGCAATTCAACTTAGGGAACTGCGTATTTAGCCATATTGAGAATCGATCGTGGCAGATTTTCAACCCCTGAACGAACTTTAATCAAAGGTTTTACTTTATTATCAAAGCACACTCATCCACCACTAAACTTATGGAAACTAAACCTCCGCTGCCACCGTTCACCTTAGAAACTGCCAAAGACAAAGTCCATGCGGCTGAGAATGCCTGGAATACCCGTGATCCGGAAAAGGTTTCTTTGGCTTACACCGAAGACTCGGAATGGCGCAATCGATCGGAGTTTATTACTGGCCGCGCCGTCATCAAAGAATTTTTGACCCGCAAGTGGGCGCAGGAGCTAGATTATCGGCTACGCAAAGAGCTGTGGTGTTTTATGAAGAATCGCATCGCGGTGCGGTTTGAATACGAGTATCACAATGAAGCTGGTGATTGGTATCGGGCTTATGGCAACGAAAACTGGGAGTTTGCCGAGAATGGTTTGATGATGAAGCGGTTTGCTAGTATTAATGATGTGGCAATTACCGAGGCTGATCGCAAGTTTCGCTGGGAGCGCACTTGATTTCAACTTTTTTCACCCAGTTAATTACCGTATTGTGGTTTATCCCAGTTTGGCGCTCGATTTCGCGGAAGCCTAGACCCTGCTGATGTAGATCGAGACACTGCTGCCTAATCTCTGGGGGATAGCCTCGATCGACATAATCCCCCATAAACTGCCGCCCACATTCCCTACAAACATGGCGTTGCTTACCTTGATGATGACCATTTTTGGCTATTCGATCGCTTTGACAGCCTGGGCAAACCATCATTTTAGTAGGCAGAACCAGCAAATGATCGCCAATGTGGGGATTCAGATAACCATAGAGCACGTTTTTCATCTCGGTATATAGCTCTTGGCGATGCTGTTCGTCACTTTTGAGAGCGCTCAGAAACAAGCTATTGCAGGTATAGTGAGCAACTTCCGAGAGTAATTCACTTTTGGCTTCACCTAAATTGGGATTGCGTTGCCGATAAAAGTTGGCATGTTTTTTCACTGACAACGAAAACCGCTCAAGTAAATCTGGCATATTATCAATTAAAGTAGATAATCCGGCGATCGGCTGTAAATAGTCTTGCAGCAGAATACAGCGCGAAAGCGGTTGCTCAAGGTACAGAGCATAGGTATCAACATATTCGCTGATCGCTAGCATCAGCGGACGATTCAGCTCAGCAGCAAAGAAAGCCGCTTCCAAAACTTCTATTTGTTGCAGATGTTCGGCGAGCAAAGTCCGAAAAATTGTGAGCTTATCTGGGAAAAACTGATAA
>JANOXZ010000053.1:0-13723 GCA_031418695.1 Synechococcales cyanobacterium VAR_35_metabat_10 | reverse complement strand
CCCACGGTCAAAAAAAGCTATAAAAAGCCCTCTCAGCCCAAAAAATCTACTGCTTAAGCTACACGCCGCCCCTATTCATATAGTTATCTTTATTGGAATTATTCACTAGAGAGGTTTTACTGTATAGTCTAAACTACAATTTTAACGATCATTCACAACTTTGATATCAAACGTGATGATGGCACTACTGCTGCTCAAAGATTATTTGAACAACCATTCCCAGATTTATTTGAGTGGGTTGTTCCACGTATGGGAGAATTACCTCGGCCAAGAAGAACCTTTAAAACCCCAAAGTCTAAAAAGCCCACTCCATCAAGTGTCCCGCTTTAAGTTGCTACCCGATATTTCCTGGAAAGAGCTAGCAACATTATCAAATTTAGGTAATACATCACTGAAATGTTGTTGACTTGCCTGCTGTTGACTGCTGATCAGTTTTTGTGATGTGGAGATATCGGCGATCTTTTCTAATACCACTGAGGATTGATGACCATTTGATTCTAAGGTTTTGACTGCTCGATCGATGCTGCCAAAGGTTTCTTGTAAATTGGTGGTAGAAACCTGGAAGTCTTTTTGAATAACTTGGAAGTTGGTATCTAATGCCTGCACTGTTTGCTGGAATACCAACGAAGACGAATGAATATTTTTGACGCTACTATCCATGTTGTCAAAGACTTCATCTAATCGCTGATAAGTTTGCGCTGCTAGGTTACTAATGCCATCGTAACTAGTAGAGATTTGCTGAATGCCATCGGTCATTAAGCTGCCAAGAGTCTTATGTAGCGTGGAAACAGAGGCATCAAGGCCATTACTAGACTTGGCGAAGTTAGATTGTACCTGAGCAAGATCGGCGATCGACTTGGCAAATAGATTATTGGAGCCATTAATACATTCCTGCATGGTAGAAGCAGCAGTAGTAAAGGATCTAAAGGATTGATCGAAATCAACTTTGGCTAAGATGTGAGCAGATTCTTTAAAAATCAGCGAAGAACTTTGTAAGCCAGTCGCACTCTCGGCCATCGTATCGGAGATTTTATCTAGCTTCACATAAGTTTGACTTGCTAAGCTAGCTATGCCCACGGCGCTCTCAGCCATCGTATCGGAGATTTTATCCAGCTTTACATAAGTTTGACTCGCTAAGCTAGCTATGCCCACGTAGCTGGTGGAAATTTCTTCGATTTTATTTAAGAAGGAGTTTTCTAAGCTACGACGTAACGACGATACAGTGTCGTTCAAGTTGTTACTAGAGGTCGTAAAGCTATTTTGAACAGCACCAAGATCTACAATTTGACTGGCAAAATGGCTATTGGATTCATCCATAAAGTTATGAATCCCGGAAATAGTGTCAGCTAAGTTTTTGCTGGAAGACTGGAATTCACCAACCGTAATGTTCAATCCGTTAGTGGCAGCAGCTAGGGATTGGACAAATTCGCTGTCTTTGATAGACTGGGCAGCTTGTTGCAGTTCAGTAGCTGCCATTTGAAAACCTAATGTGCCGCCTTTGACGGTGTTTGCTGCATGATTGAGACTCTCGATCGAACTCACAAAGCCATCTTGGGTATTCACTAATTTATTGATCGCGTTAGAAAAAGACACCCCAGATTCTGCAAATAATTTTTCGGTAGATTCCACAGTCTCAGACAACCGCTTACTAGAGAGTTCAAACTCCCGCACGTTGTGACCCATTGCCACAGTGGTTTTGGAAAGAGACTGGGCAAATTCACTATCATGGATTTCTTTGATTGCCTGATTTAATACCAAAGCAGAAGACTGTATCTGATTGGCTCCTTGAGAAATTTTGCCAGAAGCATCATCTAAATGAGTATAGGTTTGGATAGCTATCTCAGAGACTTTAATATAAGCATTAGAAATTTCTTTGATTTTATCTTGAAGAGCTTTTTCTACCGATGATTTAATGGAGTCACCAAAACCAATCAAGAATTTATCAAACGTATTGGCCATGCGATCAATTGTCTTATCTAACTTGCTATCTCCATTCAAACTTGGTTGATAAATATTATCTAAATAATCCTCAAACCCACTAAGTAAATCATTTTTCTGGGTACCGATATTTAGAAACAAGTTGGCAATTACTAAAAAAGCACTAGCAAACAAAGCAAATAAACTACTAATAAAAGCAATCCCCATTCCCTCTAAAGGTGACTTGAGCGCTGTTACTAGTTCGCTAATATCACTGGCTTCAGTGCTATTAATAATCCCGCTCAGAGACACCAAATTTGTCGTAATGCCAATGAATGTACCAATTAATCCAAAAGACAAAAGCAAGTTGGGTAGTACCCGCGTATAGGCATCAATTCGCTCCAGAGAAATCTTGCCCAAAGGCCAACGAATCCGCTGTTCAGCGTAAACCACCTCAACCAAAGCGATCGTATTCACTCGATCAGTTTTGAGACTGACATCAGTATAGCGATGATGTAGTTTAGTGATAATACCGCTTAATCGATCAGAAATCACAGTTTTGTCTACTGGAGCTAACCAACGGGACAGATCATGATTGAGTCCTCGAAGATATTGATAACAAAACCAGCGCAGATACACAGCAACAAGTGCTGGAATCACCACAAAAACAACAGACAGAATAATGATCGATGGTGGAATAGAGTTCATCAGACAGCAGGGGAAAGTTTGATGTGCCAAGGATCACAGCGGTAGTGCCTGGTACGTACATGTAGTATTCCCCAAATATGTTGATTTGCCCCAATCTAGTTTCTATTCTCTAGATATTTATCGATCGTTCCTACGATTGATAACGCTCTAGCCAAACCAATAAATCCCCTATTTGGGTAAAATCTAACAAATCGTCACCTAAGACTTCTAATTGCTCTAAAGGCAAAACTTTGATGCACTCTTGAAGATCGATCGAAATATCACCCACTCGCCGACCCAATTGGCGAATAACAGATTTATATCCCTGCTCTTGACGACCTTTCCATTCACCTTCCAACCGAACCCGATTCATCTCAGACTGGTAGATAGCATCAATTTCTTGCATTGTTTTCATAAAATCAGCCTCTTCTTCAGATAAAGATGGTTTCTCAGTCAAATACTTAAAATGCTTGACACACACCTCCACGATAGCATTTCTTTCACGCTTGGTCTCAGGCAAATCTCTGATATTATCAAAAGCCCTCGTAAGGATGTGATCCTTGCCCAAACCTCTTACCCACAGAGTTGTAGGGGTTTCAGGGAGGTCTTTAATAACCACAATCCCAATCTTAAATCCTGTAGGGAGTCGATAAACTCCTTTTCCCAGCTTGCTATCGCGCTTGGCACCAAAATATTTTAGCACCTCAACACTGCATCCATAGACAATAATCCAAGTAAAGGGCTTCTGTGAATCGACAAATTTCTCTCCTGCTTTTTTAGCTGTTTTCACCTCCTCATGAATGTATAAATCTTTGCGAGTCAGACATCTATCGATATGCTTTGGCTGCAAATAGTCACTATAATGCTCAACGACAACTGTGGGGTGAACCTTCATCAAACTATCAAATAGTCCCAGGTCTTCACTAGACCATGCAGCACTTTGAGGATTGCTGACGAATAACAAATCAATTCCCAAATTCTCGTTATTTTTGACTGTCACATTAAGGCTAACAGCGCCTTTGCTTTGATAGAGAGCTGTGGTGTAAGCTTTAGAAAAATCATCATTTTGATACTGACTCATAGCAATTAATATAGCTTTTTCAGATTCTTAGCGATTTTTGTCACATCAGCAAACAACTGCGGCAGATAATTCATAGGCCATTATACAACGCCCTGATCGAAAGCCATTATCTTATTTAAAAGGTAAATCTCTCCCTGTTTTCCGAATGTTTGTCAAGCCTCTACCGACAGAGAAATACGGAAGCCACTTGTTATCCGGAATACTATAATTAACACTTGTAGGTTATCAATCTTTTACCTGAGTTAGATTATGTTGCAGCTCCACCTCATCAACTTGGTTTACCTGATCATATTGCTGGCTCCAGGAGTAGTCGCTGGCAGCATCGTATCCTGGAATACCCGATCGAGCTGGGCAATCTTCACCACCACTTGCGCTTCATTATTTGCTTCTTTCGTGATCGCCATTGCCACCATTCTGTTTGGCAAATTGCTATCGCCGCTGTTAGTGGGCTGGCTAGGGCATTGGTGGGTGAGCCTCATAGACTTTTCCCAAGCGCCAGAGCCTGACGAGTTTTTGGGATTTGTGCCTTACTATATTATTTCTTACTATCGATATTCGATTATTGCCCCGATCGGTACTGTGGCTGGAGCTGCCCTGGCTGGTATGTTGTTGGTGGTTAAACACGAACTTCAGCGATCGAACACCAAACTAGATCCAGCTCTAACCTGGGTAGCCTGCCTCAGCAGCACCGTCATGGGTGCCTCAATGTCTTTGGCTTCCATTTTGACTCTGAGCTGGTTGGGCTGGAAAGGACTGGAACTAGCCATTAACAATTTTGGTGGTGACTTCTTATTCACAGAATGGGGCTTTTATGCCACTTATGCTCTTTGGGGCATATTGATTTTGGTGAACAGCTTGATCTGTGGATTAACCAGCGCCTTTTTTGGCATGAAGGCCGCCCGAATTTTGACCTAGATGGTATTCACGAAGAACCGCAGAGCGCGCTAGTTTCATGCTAGTCTGGATATCTATTAATTGCTCTGACGGGAGAAAGACCTATGACCGCTACCTTTATTCAGGATGAAGCCGAACTGGATGCATTATTGGCCGCAGAGCCTTTGTTGGTGGTAGATTGCACAGCTACTTGGTGTGGCCCATGTAAATTGGTGGCACCTTTGATGGATGAGCTAGCCGAAGACTATGCCGATCGGGCGAAAGTTTTTAAACTTGATGTAGATGTGAACAAACCGATCGCCAAGCGTTTTGAAGTTAAAAGCATTCCCGCTGTCATGATCTTTAAGCAGGGAGAGCTAGTAGAAAAAGTCGTCGGTGCGAAAGCCTATGCCGAATACACTGCTACTCTGGAAAAGTTTCTATAAAAACATAATATCTCCTGACTTAAAACACTTTTCAAAAAAAAGTACCCCACCAACCTCTGAAAATGCTGGCTTATGGGGAAGCAGGAGATATAAAGTTGAGTAAACGAGATGATAGAGATGTGAAATAAGTCTGGAATCATCCACTACTTAGCAGACGGGTCTGCCACTTGTGGTAAGCCCATACTATAATTCAAAACTCTACTGTTGAGATTATAGCCGATCTCGCCAGTTTGCAATAACTCCCGTACAAAGTGCTCTAAGTCAGAACCAATTTTGCGTAAATTGTATTCAATCAAGTCGCGGCCAGCGTATTCTTCTACCAAATCATCGAAGCGGCGATAGACTCTTTGTAGAGCATCATCATCCCAAGTTAGCTCGTTGTCTGGGTCAATATCCAATGTCAGCACCTGGTCGCTGGGTTGCAGCTCGTTGTTAATCACCTCAGCGGTGTAGATATGAATGTGACGGGTGGTGGATTTGAGTAACATTGGGCGATCTCCTTTTTGCAAATTCTAGACTATTTTTGAACCCATAGGGCGATCTACTACCCCCAAGCGGGGATAATGAATTGACAGGCAAGCGCAAATTTTCACAAATACATTTCTTTAGTGGCCGACCTTAATTCTACCTTCCAACTGATTCAACATCTACTTACGGCAATTGAGCAAGGCGCTACCCCCAAGTCGATCGCCCAGAGCATCGCCGAGTTTTGGGATGCCACCGCCTGTGGAATTTGGGATGGTCTGCAACTCACTTGGTACAGCAGCGATCCAAATTTACCCGAGCCATCTGGCCAAGCCTTTCAACTACCCTCTCAGCCGATCGAGGGCTACCAGGGCGAATTGCGTGCTGAGTTTACTAATGGTTACTTGGTGCTGCTGCGTCCTGAACCTTGGCCTACCGCTGCCAGCTTAGATGATCTGACCTCTGTAGTAGCGATCGGTCTGCGTCAACAGGCTCTTAAACAAGAAGTCTACACCGCCGAACAAACCCTGCGCCAAGCCCAAACCCTCGCCGATGAGCGCACAGCCCAACTCCAGAGCAGCCAGGGCTTACTGACCAAACTACAAGCCGCTGGTCGTCGTCGGGTAGAGCAACTCGACGAAGCCAACCGACTCAAAGATGAATTTATTAGCACCATTAGTCACGAGCTGCGCACTCCGCTCACCAGTATGTCTTTGGCGATTAAAATGCTGCGACAGCCCGGAATTGACCTCGATCGCCAGACTCGTTACCTAGATATTTTGCAGCAGCAGTGCGCCCAAGAAATTAATTTAATCAACGACCTATTGACCATCCAACAACTGGAAACCAAACAAGGCGATGCCCGAGAAGACCGCCAGTTAATTATTTTAGAAAGCTTGCTCCAACCGATTTTAGAAAACTTTCGGCAAACCTGGGCAAAGAAAAATCTCCAACTGCAAGTCTCATTGCCAGCCAATTGTCAGTGGTATAGCGACGGCGAGAGCCTGACCCGAGTTTTGCAAGAGCTACTGACCAATGCTGGCAAATATGCTCACCCTGATACTATCGTGGAGTTCAAGGCTGAATTAAAATCTGGTGACATTATCATCATCGTCAGTGACCAAGGGAAGCTAATTCATGCTGCCGATTTACCCTATATTTTCCAAAAGTTTCGCCGGGGCAAAGATGTGACCCAGCAAGCTGTGCCTGGTACCGGATTAGGCTTGGCCTTGGTAAAATCTTTGGTACAGCATTTACAAGGAGAAGTCTCGGTTACTAGCAGCGGTACAGAGCCATTGGCTAGTACTTGCTTTCAGGTTTCATTCCCCCTAGAGGATGGCTGATGAGAGATCCCCAACTTCCTGATAACTCGGTGCGTCGGACTTCGATCGATAAAAAACAACAGCCTCGGCGAATTAAGCCCATCCAACGTCGTGCACAGATTTTGCACGCATTGGGCAATGTTTTACTGGCAATTTCGGCAGATTTTTTGTTGAATAAAAATAAGCCCCAGCAGCAGCAGCGCCAAGCTCGTAAGCTAACCGCAACGCTGATTCGTTTGGGACCAACTTTTATCAAAATTGGTCAGACCCTCTCTACCCGAGTTGATCTATTGCCCCCACCCTATGTGGAAGCTCTGGCTCAACTGCAAGACCGGGTACCCAGTTTTCCGACCAGCATAGCGATCGGGATTATCGAACAGGAACTGGGGCAGTCTTTGGGTACCATGTATTGCGAATTTGAACCCAAGCCGATCGCCGCTGCCAGCTTAGGTCAAGTCCACCGTGCTCGCCTGCACAGTGGCGAAATGGTGGTAGTCAAAGTACAACGCCCTGGTTTGGCCGAAATCTTTCGATTAGATTTTGAGATTTTGCAGCAGATCGTCAACTTCTGCGACCAACGCTTTCCCTGGACAAAGACCTATGGTTTGACAGCGATTTATCAAGATTTTTTTAACCTGCTGTTTCAAGAAATTGACTATGTAAAGGAAGGCCAAAACGCCGATCGATTTCGTCATAACTTTCGCAGCCAAAGAGATGTGGTAGTGCCCAAGATTTATTGGCGTTTTACTGCGACCAAAGTTTTGACCATGTCTTATTTACCCGGCATTAAAATCGATCGCAAAGCAGAACTAGAAGCCCAGGGATTTGATCCCAAAAGAGTCAATCAAATAGGGATCTGTTGCTATCTCCAACAGTTGATGATCGATGGCTTTTTTCAAGGCGATCCCCATCCCGGCAACATGGCTATTACCCTCGATGGTCGGTTAGCTGTTTATGATTTTGGCATGATGAGTGAGCTGCCAGGGAATGCTCGCACTCAAATGGTGGATACCTTTTTGGCAGTCTTACGCAAAGATCTGGACGCAGTATTAGCAGGATTAGAGTCGATCGGTTTATTGGTAGAAGTGGCCGATATGCGACCAGTACGGCGGGTGATTGGGTTTTTGTTAGATCGGTTTACCGAGCGCCCGGTAGACTTGCAGGAGTTTGAGCTGATTCGGGCAGAAGTAGGGGCAATGTATAGTCAGCAGCCCTTTCGGCTGCCACCAGAAATGACAGCGATTTTGAAGGCGCTTTCTACGCTTGATGGCATTGCCCGTACCTTAGACCCAGCTTATAACCTAGTACAATCTGCCCAGCCTTTTGTGCGCCGAGTGGCGATCGCCGAGCGCGGCACGATTATGCGACGGGCTGGACAGCAGTTGGTGAAGTTCGTGCGCGGTTCTTTTGGTCGGAAGGATAATCAGCATATCTCTAGCCAGACAAGTGTTATGGAATATTCGGAGCTATCGAGTACCTTCAACCTTCCTAATCCTAATGCAGCTTACTTTAAACGGCGAAAACGAAAGATCACGGCAGCTAAAAGTCTTGTATCCGCATTTTCGGGAGCTACCTTGATTGTGTCTGGGGTGGTATTTTGGCCGGTGATTGCGGTGGGCTGGTCTTACCTCTTTTTTGCTCTGGGCGCCTTAGGTGGCATGGTTAGTTTGGGATATTTGGTAAAGTTTTTAATCTTAAGCAAACTCGATAAGCTGTTGCCTTAATCAGTTGCTACGACAGGCTTTTGGCTGTTTTGAGATAACGAATGGAAGATCGATCGCCTTTGGTGCAAGCGGAGCTATCGGCAATTTCTCTAAATTAGATTGAACGAATCGATCGAATCTCCGCTAACATTTGTAAAAGATTGCCATGTATCTGCAAGGAATTAATTTGTTATGTCTTCCAACTCCGTAGACTCTACCGACAGCCCCAAAAATATTTCTAAAGTTGTAAGCAACCATGCCGATCGGGTAATGGATGAGCTGTTTGCAGATATTGAAGGACTGCTCAGTGGGGATGATCAGGAGCGTCAAACTGCTTTGCCTGCTAGTGAAACCACCGCTCAAGGTACCACCAAGCCAAATACTACTTACCCTCAATTACCTCCAGATATTCGGGTACATGGCGAGGATCCAACTCCGGCTCCTACAGATCTTACTTTGCAACCAACTCCTCAGAAGAACACTTGGCGCACGGTAATATTTGGTTTAGGTTTGGTATCGATCGCTGTCGGTGGTGGTTTATGGTTCTTGGCTCGTCAGGGTAAGCTGGCTCTACCTAATGTGCAGGTGCCTTCGTTGAATTCGGCAGCCAATGGCGATGTACAGTTCTCCGACTATCTGCGGCGGGCAGTAGGTAAAGTAGATGGCAAAGCCACTCCTACTGGTCAGGTGTCTATCCCAAACCCACCTTCTCAAACTGCGGCTTTGCCCAATGCTCCCACAGCTTTAGCAGGGACTACTAGTTTGGCTCGGGTGATTCAGGGTAGCCCGTTGATGGCAGAGTTCTCGATCGAGGGCAAGCTGCAACAGCTTAAGGGCGGTGACAAGATTGGGAATACTGGCTGGGCACTGACCACGGTTATCAATCCAGTAGATAATGAAGTGATTATCAAACGAGATAATGGTGAGATTCGCAGCTTAAAAGTAGGTCAAAGTTTTTAACAGGCAGCCAATATGGGACTATTTGATGATATGAAGCGGTTTCTGGAAACCCAGTTAGATGACTTCATGAGTAAGAATCCACATCTGCAAATTCAGGTGATGGAAGAGCAGTTACAGCAACAGGAATCAGACACGGTGAATCTGTTGCTAGATTTGCGGCAGCAGGAAAAGCAGATTCAATCGGAAGTGTTAACGACGGCTCAAGAAATTAAGAGCTGGCATGAGCGAGTTGGCAAGGCCGAAGCAGCGGGCAAACAAGATTTGGCAACGGCTGCTCAAGAGCGGGTGGATTCTTTGCTACGCCAGGGCAACCAACTTTGGGGCAAGATGCAGGGGATCAAAGACCGCACGGCTCAGGGCACTAAGTTGTTAGAAGATATTAAGTTACGTCGTCAGGAGTTGGCGTTAAAGGCCGCAGAAGTGAAAGCTGCCACTAGCAGCAATGCGGCTTGGCAAGCTCCAGCAACTCCTTTGGGTAACCAAAAAACTCGTTTAGATGCCAGCGATCCTTTAGATGCTCAGTTTTTACGCTGGGAAGCAGAGGAAGAATTGAACAGTATGAGAAAAAATACTGGTAAATAGTTGTGTGAAATTAGAATTATCTAATTTGTGCTACTAACTTCATGTTGAATTCTTGCTCAAACCAAGATTTTTTGAAATCTAGGCTCCATAGTTCTAGCTGACAATCATCACCTGCGGTGGTGGGTGATAGCTGAAGATTTAATGTGCCCATAGAAGATTGAGCAGTGGCAGATTGAAAATCACATTTAATTTCTTTGACGGCTCCAATCGTCCGTCGATCGAGCGCGATCGCTACCCGTAAAATAGCTCCTAACTGAGATACCAATAACTTGTTTTCTCGTGACAAAGTTTGATATCCTTCATGCTTTTTCTTAGGCATAGTTTTACGGTGGTAACGTGCCAAATTAGCAATAATTTCGATCTCTAATTCGTTGTAACCTAACAATTCACCATAGCGAATTAAATAATAAGAATGCTTGTGATGCGCCGAGTGGCTGACAAAATGCCCACTGTTATGCAAAATTGCTGCACTCCACAAATAGCGACGAGCATCCGGGGCATGACTATGTAGTTTTTCAGTTTGCATATAGTTAAAGATTTCTACCGCCAACTCCGCTACTTTTTGGCCATGACGAATATCCACTCCATATTTATCAGCAATCTTCAGAGTACTACGTTCTTTAATTGAGCTTTGATAACGTAAGCGATCTTCTACTAAACCATGCGCCAACATCCAATCAACAATTACCCCTTCCCGTAAACTGCGCTCACAGAGCAACAAACTCTCCATTTTTAAAGCAGTCATAGCGTGTAACAACACCAATAGTCCCGGCAGAATAATTTCGGCACGACGTTCCGAAAGACCGGGCACTTGACTGCGTTCGGTCACATTGAGTCGCCGCATTTTTTGCACTAATTGTTCTAGGTCTTTACGCTGGAGCTGAAAACCATGGAGACGACTGGGCAGCACCCCGGTTTTTTCGCGGCCAATGATCATACAAGCTGTTTCGATCGTCCCAGAAGTCCCCACCATTTGCGGTAGTTCACCAGGTTTTAAGTTGGCTTTGATTTCTTCGATCGGGCGTTCTAACTGACCGCAAATATAGGCTTGCAGATAGGTGAATTCTCTGTCACTAATGGGGTCTGTGGTCACGAGTTCGCTGGTGAGCCGCACGGCACCAATTTTGGTGCTGCTAAGAGTACGAGGTTCTTCGCTATCACCCAAGATCATTTCGGTGGAGCCGCCGCCGATGTCGATCGAGATGCGGGGGATATTATCAAACTCCAGTCCTGATAGAACTCCTAGATAAATCCGGCGGGCTTCTTCTACCCCCGAAATTAAATCTACCTTGAGTCCCAATGCTCGATCGATCATGTCGATAAATTCCCGGCCATTGGGGGCTTCGCGGGTGGCGCTGGTGGCGACGGCAATTACTTCTTGGGCACCAAGACTGAGGGCGATGGTTTGGTAGCGACCGAGGGCGGCGATCGCTTTTTCCATGATGGCGGCGTTGAGGTTGCCAGTGTCAGGGTCTCGATCCCCGAGGCGCACGGTGTCTTTTTCCCGAGCGATCACGCTAAAGGCCGGGAGTTCTGGTTTGATTTCGACTACCACCATGTGCAGGGAGTTGGTGCCAATGTCGATCGCCGCCAAGATGGAACGCTGTTCGCTATATTTACCGACGGTGTTCAGGTTTTGGAGGATTGCGTCGGTCATGGTAGCAGCAGCGATAAAGGAGACAATGTATTATCATCGGTGATTTAGGTGCGAACGCCAAGGGCAGAATTAAAGCTATCGCCACTGAATTTATCCGCCAATATTTCTATACCAGTCGAAAATGTGGATTGGAACGATGCTCAATTATTCTGCCAGAGACTGACCGCATATACACATGGCAACCTGTGGGAATGGTGTGCTGATAGTTGGCATGATAACTATAGTGGTGCGCCGATCGATGGCAGTGCCTGGACTGTAGTACTAGTCGAGTATTACGTGGCGGTTCTTGGTTTGTAAATCCTAGTGCCTGTCGATAGCTCCGCTTGCACCAGAGGTGATCGGCCTATCGAGGCAGAGCTAACCCTGGTGACTCCGATGCCTACATTGGGTTTCGGGTAGCTTACATGCCATAGCAGGTTGTCTGGAGTTTAACCATTCGTTAAACTAGCTAACATCTGTCCAGACTTTGTCCTGCATGAATGCCACACATTTGAAACCTGAAACCTTTTATATTTCACCGATCATCCGAGGCACCCTTAGCCTGTTCTATGTAGCCTTGTTATTGCCTTTGCCCTTTCTCGCCCACAAAACCGGTGGAGCTTCGCCATTGTGGATGAGTACCGGCATGTTGTTGGGTATGATTGCGCTTCAAGGCGCGCTTAGTCAAAGGGTTACTGTAGATGATGCTGCGATTCGGGTGGAATACCCGCGCTGGTTTCCGGCATTTTTGGTCAAAAGCTGGTCATTGCCTTGGACAGAGATCACCGCCTTGAAAATGCGCAGCACCGGTCAGGGTGGCATTGTTTATTATTTACTTAATAAATCTAACGAAGGCTACCTGTTACCCATGCGCGTTGCCGGTTTCAACAGACTTGTGACAGTCTTGCAAGAAAAAACATCCATCGAAACCCAGGATGTCAAACCGCTAGCTCAACCCTGGATGTACTTTTTTCTCCTGATTGTGACCTGCTTGCTACTGTTAATAGATGTATGGTCTATATGGATGGCTACTACCCCAGGAATCCTGCCCGAAATACTGCAATGATAAGCTATCTCAAGAAATACCGAGTCAGCCATGACTGAATCATTTACTCAGCACTACCACCAACGCACCAAATACAGCCCAGAAACTCTTGCCCAAAAGAGTACTGGTTTAGACTGGAGTTTGCAGCCTTCGCCGTACAAAGAATACAAAATTGGGGCGAGTTTTGACCTGAAATTGTATTTGCAACAAGAAGCTCGTAGCCAAACAGACCAGTGGTGGAAAAGATTATCACTGTTTTTGCTGTGCAGCTATGGCCTGACCGCCAAAATTTCTACCACCGTCGCACCACTGTATTTACGGGCTGCGCCTTCTGCCGGAGGCTTATATCCAGCCGAAGTATATTTAATTTCCCGGGGACGAGGCTTATTGCCGCCGGGACTGTACAACTATCAGCCACGGGATCATTCCCTAGTACATTTTTGGGAAAGTGACGTGTGGTCTGGTCTACAGACTGCTTGCTTCCAGCATCCAGCGATCGAACACACCGAATTAGCCTTAGTTACCACCGCCGTTTTCTTTCGATCGGCTTGGCGTTATCAAGATCGAGCCTACCGGCGGATTTGTTTAGATACTGGCCATTTATTGGGCAACCTAGAGTTATCTGGTTCAATCAATGGCTTTCGGCCTTGTTTAATCGGTGGATTTCAGGATCAGGCCATGGATGAACTGCTGTATCTCGATCAGGAACGAGAGGGAACAATCGCCGTGATGCCCTTGCTCGATTTAGAAGACCATCTACCAGCCTCTGAAGACTTCCCCACGGCTCTGCCCAGCCCGACTGTGACAGATTTCCCCGACCTGCCCGACCAGCAATTGCTTAGCCACTGTCACACCGTGACTAGTATGAGTGAGTATCTACCACCGCCGGAACCAAATCCAGTGGTTGATAAGTACAATTTTCCTTTTTGTTTAAAAGTCTCTACCCAGGGGCCGCCAATTTCTTGGGAAAATAATTCGTTCTTGGATGGACTAGAAGATGCCATTC
>JANOXZ010000052.1:0-3018 GCA_031418695.1 Synechococcales cyanobacterium VAR_35_metabat_10 | reverse complement strand
TAAGTAAGAGCTAACCGAGATTGCTGAAATCCCTAGATTAGCTGGATAGACTGACATGCGGGTGTGATTTTCTGCCACTGTAATAATCTTAGTCTTGCTAGCGGCAAAGCTGAGCAGAGCACTTCCTCCGCAGGCACTGGCTGGAACGATTACAGCATCTACGCTTGCGCCCCAAATCGCCCCAGAATTTGCTTGATAATTTGTTGTAAATGTCGGTGCTTTACTTAAGCCTACTAATACACATGATAAGAAAGTGTAACCTAGCTCTTCGGCGGCAGAACGGGGAGAAATCTCTGGATCTAGGTCTAGTGGAGATAGGGCTGGAGCATGAGCACAGGGCACCTTAAATTCCCGGACGATCGCATGGGAAATCACCGCTTCAGCTCCAGCTAAAGGATCTACACCCTGACCGTGACGGTAAGCTTGCAGCACCTCGGCACCAGGGTCATCAGGAAACCGAGCGACTACGGCGATCGCGGTTGCCCCCTGGTTAATTAATTTATCGGCAGCACGCAGCAAACTATCTAATCTTTCAACTGTGCCCCAGGAGGCTCCAGAATCGGCGGTTTTTAGCTCCACCCCTAAAGGTTCATCTGTAAGGATGTAGCCGGTAATATCTAGCCCTAGGGCAGCGCGGGCGGCATCGGCAGCCTGGATGTGTCTTTGCAATAACTCTGGTTCAATGGCCAGATCGAATACTATGCCGATTTTATTTTTTTGAGTAGGCTGCAAGCCCCAGGTTCCGGCTGCAAAGCGATCGAGGGCATAGCCTTCCACATAAAAAGTATTTGGCAACGGCCAATACATCTGCGCCCCGTTCATCACATTGGGGTGAGTAATCAATCGATCGCAACTTGCAGCTAGAGCTTTGGCGATCGGAATAGCATCACCAGCATAGCCACCCATGCTGGCTCCAATACCAGTAGGGACAATGAGAGCGACAGTGTAGGGGCGTTGATTCATGTATTCCATAAAGAAGTCGGAGGCTTTACTTGAAACAAAGCGCTATGCAAAATTGTGCTAAGCCTCCGACTTCTGATCCATTGGTTTCGATGTTAATGTTGCTTCGATGTGCAGAGAATCGTTGTTTACCCGAGTGATTGCCCAGCGCAATGGTTGCCCCCAGGATTGCAGTAGGGCTTCGATCGCCGCTGGCACGACTTGCCCATTGGGTAACTGGCTGCGGGGCAGGTCGATTTCTACAAACCTAGTTTCTGTGTGAGTGGCTGGCATTTAAGTTTTTTGGTAACGGCCAAACTGTAACTCGTACAGCTCATCTTCTTTTTCGGTCTCAATCTTTAAGTCCGATCGAGGAAAAGCCACGCAGAGCAATACGTAACCCTCAGCACTAAGTTCGGGACTGACACCCATGCCTTCTGTTTGATCCACTTCTCCAGAGATAATTTTGGCAGCACAGGTGGTGCAAACACCAGAATTACAAGAGGTAGGCAGTTCAATACCCGCATCAAAAGCCGCCCACAAGATCTGTTTGTCTTCTGGGACGGCAATGGTATGTACTGCTCCTTGGTGGTGGAGTTCGACTTGGTAAACTTTGGTCATCGATCTTAAAAATTGAATAATCTCTTGATTCTACTCGACCGATCGACTTTAGAACTAGAAGCTGACGCTATTTAGCAGAGCAGGAGCTAGGCTTTGCAAAGAGCCTTGGACTACCTGCAAGACAATCACGGCCAAAATGGTGGAAAAATCGAAACCGCCGATCGGGGGTACGAGATTGCGAAACAAGTTTAGATAAGGGTCGGTGACAACGCTTAAAAAGGAAGCAATTTGCTGTACCCATTCAACTGTGGGAAACCAAGTCAGCAAGATACGTACGATAATGAGTGCAATATAAATTCTGATAAATTGCAGGAGGGTGTTAACTATCAGTGCAGCAGCCATACTTGATTACCAGAAAAAATACTGTGGAATATGCTCATTTTAACCGAACTTCCGCGTTCCCAACAGTCGGCAATCTCTACCAATTTATTCCGCAGCCATGGGAGTTTCGATCGACATGACCTGTTTATGAGTGCGTTCAATTTCTAGAGATGGCTCTATCTGAGCATCACTTAGAGAAGAACGGACTTCATCGATCGCCCCATTGAGATCCGCGATTTTGTCTTCGAGGCTTTGGCGAGCCGATTCAATACTTTGGTTGTCAGAATTTTTGCCTTGAGCGCGAGCTTTGACTCGACGCAGTACCTCTGGCTCATCGCCTTCTTGCTGCCGATTGGCCAACAACACTCCGATCGTGCCGCCCACTAAGCCTCCGACGATACTGCCCAGTAAGAAACCAGTGCTAAACCCATCTTTTTGACTCATTTTATCTCCCTACAATCGATACTGCTGATGTTATCATTCCCGCCTCATGACTGACTAGGTTTAGGTGCCAAAAACTCGATCGCCTACATCTCCTAAGCCGGGAGAAATAAATCCTTGGTCATTGAGGGTTTCGTCGATCATGGCGGCGTAGATTTGCAGATCGGGATAGGCGATCGCCAGTTTTTGCAGTGCCGGTGGGGCGGCCACAATGCTAATGACCCGAATATTACTGTGGTCGGCACCACGTTTGACTAGTTCAGCGAGGGCAAACATTAAGCTGCCACCAGTAGCTAGCATTGGTTCCGCGATCAAAATCAAGGATTCTGGGGGGATGCGGTCAGGCAGTTTATTTAGGTAGCAGCTTGGTTCTAGGGTTTCTTCGTTGCGCACTAAGCCCAAGTGATAAATGCTGGTTTCTAATGGCAACACAGATTGGATGCCTTCCATGAGGCTCAAGCCCGCCCGCAAAATGGGGACGATCGCCATCGGGGTTTGAGGGTTGATGAAGGTGGCTTTGGCGGGAGCGACTGGGGTATTCACTTCGATTTCTACGGTGGGTAGCCAGTCGCGGATTGCTTCATAGGTTAACCATTTGCCCAGTTCGGCCATGGTTTGGCGAAAGACTTTAGGCGGAGCGGCAGCATCGCGGGCAATACCTAGCCAGTGCTGAATTAAGGGATGAGGTGGAACGAA
>JANOXZ010000051.1:0-4043 GCA_031418695.1 Synechococcales cyanobacterium VAR_35_metabat_10 | reverse complement strand
GGGTAGACACTGGCCGCGAATGCTGCAAATAGCCAGATTGCAATGAAGGATTCCATACCCAGTAACGATAAATCAATGATTTTGTTGATGATTTCTGCGAAGGTGAAAGTAAATTCCATGATGGTGACTCCGATTTTGTTTGTGTTTGAACTGAACTTCAAATCTCTGAGGCTCTTGCCTCTTCTTCCGTGAATAAAAAATCACAGCTAGTTGTTATAGCTGTGGTTCTGAGGCTCAAGCATGGATTTTTGCCTCGATCGCTTGGCGTAGATTTTCAAAAGGGCATTGGAATCGATCGGTCACAATGCAGCCTTTTAATCCTTGGAATTCCCGCCGCTCAACTGCTACTGCCGACTCTGCCGCTGATAGCCAGTAGGTAACGCCTTGCTGTGGAGAGAAGAATACCTGGCTTTCTGCGTATCCTGTTGAGAATGGTTTGGCGTTTGCTTTGAGCCATTCTCGACCACCGATCGCTTTGATGATTTTGTCTACAGCGGGGCTGATTTGTAGTTTCTGCATGGGGCTTGCTCCATAGTGTTTCGGTTCTATGGAGCTTTGCTCTGTGTGCCATAATTATTCTTGGTCATTGATACTGGCAAAAAAAGGAAGCCTGACAAATGCTCGCTTCCCTCATGATTGCTCACGGTTCGTTCATTTTGTTCCTCGGTCGCAAGACTGTAACCATAACAGCTCAAAGTCAATTTGTGACTGATTTTTGGATACAAAGCTTGCATGTCGGTAAGTGGTATATAATATTATTAATTTCCAAATTTGCTATCCCTGCGTTTCTCGTAAGAACATTATCACTCGCCCTTCTTGCAAACAGCTTCAAAAAAACTTTAACAGCATAATTTTAAAGGAATAGAATATGCAAAAAGACCCAGATATAGGTCACGCTTTTAACCATCAAGGCGAGCCATCTTCTTACAATCCTTCTGATGTTGAATATTGGTTGGATAATCTAGATTACTCAATTTCGTCATTTTTAATTAAAAATGATGAGCATCAAAAAAGAATTAGTAGTACATTAAATCTCTCAATTTGTATAAGCGCAATATTTTTATATTTGGATTTTGAGGCTAGCTATATAAATCATTTATATTCCAACCGTCCACTTTTGATCCTCATCTGCATCTTGGCTTTATCTGTTTGGAACGCCAGAAATTTATACTGGAGTCATTTTTCCTCACAAAATAATGTTGAGTTAAAAATCTCTCTTGAAGCTTTCAGAGCCACACTAGCATCCTGTTCGCAAAGAGAGGATCATGGTTTCTGGCAGGGGGAAGACAAGGAGAGAATGCGTAAAGAGTTGAAAAAAGCTGATTCAATTTATCTAAGTTATCTCTGCACTTATCGCCCAGAGTTACTTTCAAGAGTTTGGTATTGATTGAAAGCTGAAGTGATTAGGCAAAAACCACAAAAGAAAACACCCATTGGGTAGGGTGTTTTCTGGTAGTCAAGAACCTTGCAACCGCTCAAGAATAGCCATCATCTGGTTGTTTCTGGGAACATAGACTCTGATGGTAAACTTCACCATCTCGGTCAGACAGCCCAAAGACTTTAGGTACTCCACCCGCTCTCGGCCAGAAGCATCCAAAATCTCCAGGTAATCGTCACCTTTCCAGTAACTACGACGCAGTTCATACTTGCCAACAGCAACGACCAGACGATCATTCCAAATTGCCTCGTAAACCTGTGCAAGTGACATTTCTGGAGTATCAACCCCAAAGTTGGCGTAGATTTTCTGCAACTCTTTCGGAGAAGCAGACCTACCCAGCAGCACAGTGCCATCATTGGACTGGAGCCGATGAACCTTCGATCGATCATCAGGCAGCTTATCCCAAATCGGCAGCAAGAGGCCACAAATCAGGTAGAGCTTGGAAGACAGGAATTCTGGAATTGCCAAAAGCTCCTGCTCCCAGGCTTGCCAAAACACTGTGCTTGGCTGCACATTCTGCCAACCTAACTTAGCGATTTTATAGTCATCGATATTTTCGGCAGTAGAAGGCAACTGCAAATGCGAGTAAGGAATCATATTGCCCTCACGACCCGTCCGCTCACCCCAAGAATTGACCAGCGCCACCTGACCAAGAACATTCATGAGGCAAGTGTACTTACTACCAGCAACCAGTCCTTTAGCCTTTGCGGTAGCAACTATCTTCGGACGAGTTAGCTCCTCAATCTCATAGCAAATCGTGGAAGATCCGCCTGGGTGAGTCGCTAGAACCTGCTGACCAAGAATATTGAAGCCACCATCAGCAACCAATCGCTCCACACCAACCTCAAAGTGACCACTATCTTTTGCCGCTTGAATTCTGATGGCCAGCATCTCTTCAAACACTGCAAAGAGCTGGTTCTGGTCTTCGATCGCCAAAGCCAACAACCGATTCAAGAATGTGTTGATAGTAGGCAGAGTATCACGCAAGCCACCTTCGTGACAGAGCAGATTCAAACCAGTGATTTCCGAGAATTCACCAATCGAATACCCAGCAATGCCCACCCGATACAACTTTTGGAAGAAGTCGAGCAAAGTGGCTTTGGCATAATCCGAAGTTAGGTTGCTCACCTCTTCGTTGTAAATGCCTTGGCTACCAGTTTGCCGCTGGCCCCGAGTTAACGCACCCAAACTTGCCAATCGACTAGCGATCGTTGCTGTAAACCGCACCTCACCTTTGACATCGGTTGTAGTCAGAATGAATACTGGAGGCTGCTTCTGGCTACTCCGATGAGAGCGCCCCAGAGACTGCACCGCATTAGAAGCTTCCCACCCGGATTGAATCAAGTAGTGGCGACGCAATCGCTGATTAGTAGCCTTGAGGTCGGCATGATAACTGCGACCTGTGCCACCGGCTGCACTAAACACCAAGATTTTCTTGTGATCATCTTGGAATGCTTGGGTTTCAGCAATGTTGGCATGGCCAGATCGACTCTCCAATTGGTATTTACCATCCTTGAGAACAACCCGTTTGGAGCGACCAGTAACTTCGGCAACTACATCAGTGCCAAAGTGCCAGATGAGCTGGTCGAGGAATCCAGCTACTGAAGGCAGCAACGCGATATCTTCAATCAGACGTTCGCGCATAGCTACAGCAGCTTTACACAGGATTGGATTACCAGAGGCATCTTTGACAAGCTGGCTATATTTCCGGCCTTCTACATCAGTGAAGATATCTTGTAACTGCACAGGGAAACTGCGCATCAAGTAGTCGATGATGGCTTCTTTGGGTGTGAAGTCCAAGCGCAGATCGTTCCACTGATCGCTAGGAATTTCGGCTAACCGTCTTTCTAGCAAGGCTTCATCGGTAGCGACAATTTGCAGGATGGGGGCATGACCAGCTTGCAGATCTGCTTCCAAGGCATTGACTACCGTGGGGAATTTGGCGGCTGTCACCAAATGATTGAAGAAACGTTGCTTGGTTCCTTCAAAAGCCGATCGAGCAGCAGACTTACTGTTACTGTTCAGACATTTACCACTTTGGCTGACTGCATTGGTAGCAATCAAAGCGGCATCGATGTTTTGATGAATCACCTGGAAGACTTCGGCGTAAGTGCCATAAATTTCCACCTGTTCTGGTGTTAAGTTATGTACCATCGTCTCGTAGGCAATCCCATCATAGGAGAGCGCCCGAGCCATATACAGCCCCAAAGATTTCAGGTCACGGATAACGACTTCCATGGCCGCAATGCCACTACACTCCATTTGGGACACGAATTCTTCCCGTGAATCAAAGGGAAAGCTATCAGTCTGCCATAGCCCCAGTCTGGAGGCATAGGCTAAATTCGAGACTTTGGAAGCCCCGGTAGCCGAGATGTACGTGATTCGGGCATTTGGCAAACGATTTTGTAGTTCTAAGCCAGCCAAGCCTTGTTGGGACGCAGCTTTCTTGCCTCGACTACCATCTTCGCCCATGGCATTACCCATCATGTGAGCTTCATCGAAACAGATGCAGCCATCAAAGTCTTCACCCAACCAATTGATAATTTGGTCAAGTCTAGACTGCTTGCCCTGCTTCGCTCCTACTCGCAATGTGCCATAGGTGACA
>JANOXZ010000050.1:0-4893 GCA_031418695.1 Synechococcales cyanobacterium VAR_35_metabat_10 | reverse complement strand
TTAAAGAAATTGCCAACAACTCCCATCACGAACACGATGGGCATATTAAGTATTTGGCTGAGTATTATGCTCAAGATTTTGCCGAGATTCGCAAAATTTGGGAGCATTACAAAGGCGACCTGATCTTAGGATTCAAAGAATTTTTAGACAGCGGCAACCTAGAAATTATTACCTGCGGCGCAACTCATGGCTACTTGCCGCTGATGAAAATGTATCCCCAAGCCGTCTGGTCACAAATTAAAGTGGCCTGTGAGCATTATGAAGAAAACTTTGGCCGATCGCCCAAAGGTATTTGGCTGCCAGAATGTGCCTACTATGAAGGCTTAGAGCGGATGTTGGCCGATGCTGGTCTGCGCTACTTCCTTACCGACGGCCACGGTATTTTATACGCCCGTCCCCGCCCTCGGTATGGCACCTATGCCCCCATTTTCACCGAATCTGGGGTGGCAGTATTTGGTCGTGATCATGAATCTTCTCAGCAGGTATGGTCTTCTAAAGTTGGTTATCCTGGTGCGGCAGAATACCGCGAATTTTACAAAGATTTAGGCTGGGAAGCAGACTATGACTACATTAAGCCCTATATTATGCCCAACGGCCAGCGCAAAAATATTGGGATTAAATATCACAAAATCACTTCCAAGACCGGCCACGAGAAAGCGCTGTACGATCCTTACTGGGCAAAACGCAAAGCCGCCGACCATGCTGGTGACTTTATGTTCAATCGTGAATTACAGGTCAGCAAGCTAGCAGCTATGATGCACCGCCCGCCTTTGGTGGTTTCACCTTACGATGCCGAGCTATTTGGCCATTGGTGGTATGAAGGCCCTTGGTTTATTGATTACTTGTTCCGCAAGTCTTGGTTCGACCAAGATACTTTTGCTATGACCAACTTGGCGGAGTATCTGCAAAATAATCCTACCCAACAAGTGGCCAAGCCTTCCCAGTCGAGCTGGGGCTACAAAGGCTTCCATGAGTATTGGTTGAACGAAACCAACCAATGGGTCTATCCTCATCTGCACAAGGCCGCTGAACGGATGATTGAGTTAGCTAATCGGGAACCAGCAGATGAGCTAGAATGGCGGGCGTTAAATCAAGCCGCGCGAGAGCTGCTATTGCTGCAATCTTCGGATTGGGCATTTATTATGCGCACTGGTACCATGGTGCCCTATGCCATTAGACGAACCAAATCTCACCTGCTCCGTTTCTTAAAGCTTTATGAAGACATTAAAGCTGAAGACATAGATAGCGGTTGGTTGTCTAAAATTGAAGAAATGGATAATATTTTCCCGAGTATTAACTACCGCACCTATCGATCGATTTAGCATCACCAACACATGGATTTACTACGCTCTTTACCCCTGGGACTATATTTAGAACAGCCAGTAACTTGGCTGCATCGTCTTGACCCCAGGGTGAAAATAGCTTGGCTTCTAAGCTTTCTATTCGCCACTATTTTGGCCAATGTCCCCTGTCGGATCGCGTTGGTAGCGGTGTTAATAGTAATTGCTTTGTCTGCTCGCATTCCCTGGCGAGCACTGAAGCAACAGCTTGGCTTTGTGTTGATGTTTGGTGGTTTGCTGTTTGTGGCTTCGATGTTTTTGCCAGATAGTACTACTACTATGCAGCAGCCTCGTCTGCCATTGGAACCAGCAGTAGTGACTAAGTATCAGTTTGTGCTGTTGCAGTTTAAGCTACTGGGCTGGAATTTTTTGGTAACTCGCAAGTCTTTGAATTTGGGGATTTATAGTAGTACTTTGCTGTTTACCCTGATTTACAGCGCTACAATCTTTTTGTTGACTACGGCTCCCGAAGAAATCACGGCTGGCCTAGAAAAACTGATGCAGCCTTTGAAATGGTTTAAGGTGCCAGTTACAGAAATTGCCCTTACTTTGACTTTGGCATTACGCTTTATTCCATTGGTATTAGAGGAGATTCAGAATTTAGTCCGATCGATCACTACCCGAGGCATTAATTGGAAAAAGCTGGGCATGAAAAACAGCGCCAAAGTGTGGATGACAGTCAGCGAAAAGTTTCTAGAAAATCTATTAATGCGCGCTGATCAAATTGCTACAGCTATGCAATTGCGTGGTTTTACTACACCAAATGAACATCAAGTAGAGTGGCAACAACTACGAATTCGTACCACTGATGTGGTTGCTTTAATGTTTTTAGTAGTTTTATGGGTGATTCGGGTAATGTGGGGGCAAGATATTAGTTAGGCACTTTTTTTAAGGAACCGTGGTTAACTCGATCGAGAATTCCAAACTCTGTCCTTGATCACTACCAAATTTCAACTGCATTCCCGATTTGAGGGGTAGCTCTTGGTGGTGAATTTTTTGCCAGCCCTGAGTGGTTTGTACCAAAGTACCAAAGCGCGAGAAATCTCGCAGAAAATAGCCAGGAGAATCTTCGGTACTACTGCGATAAATTATTTCAGCGTGTCTTTGAGATACCCAAGGTTCGGAAATAATTAAATCATTGTCACCCGATCGACCGACCCGCATTAAACCACCTTGAATCGGGAAGTTTTGGGTGGCTGTCACCAAAGACCTCAAACAAGCATTGGGAATGCTGTTGGATAGATAAGGCATCTCGGTGACAGCCTCAGTTACTGGTTTCAGCAACTCGCCATCGTATTCTGGGTGCATATACAGCACCGGTAAAGTCCATGCAGGCTGATTGAACTTGTAAAGGGTCAATAAATGCTGCCTAGCTGCTGCCATCGCTTCATCTACAGATAAACGCATTGCCAGAGACTGGGTGAAAGCCTGAATAAAACTAATGGCCTCATGGTCAGCGATCGTGTCCCGCATCGCTAAAATCGCTGGCACGCCATGGTGTAGCAAAACCTCCGCCATGCTGCTACGAGGTACTGACTGCTTGGCTTCTTGGTAGGGCTGCGCACCCCAACAGGAATTAAACACCGCCAGTTTTACTTGTTTCCGTACCAATACTTGGGCTAACTCTGTGCCGTTAATATTGGCATCGGGACGCAGAAACAAAATGCCCCCGTCGGCTCCGGGCATCCCATGTCCGGCATAGAAAAACAGATTGTAATTACCGGCATCTAAGGTGTCAATCAGCTTGCTACGGGAGGGCTGAGTCAAAACATCTACTTGACAGCTTGCCGGGGGCAGTCGATCGGTCGGGGCAAAACCGCTGGCATAGGTGTTCCGCAAAACTTCAGCGATCGCTGCTGCTTCTCGGTCTAGGGAAAGATTATGACCTTCTAGATCTTCACCGCCCAAGACCAGCAAAATCTTGATCGATCGATCATTTCGTTGAGGTGGCAGCCGGTCTACATCGCTGCTGGTGCGACTAAAGAGTAATTGTTGATTTAAAGATACTGCTGGTTTACCGGGCTGGGGCTGCAATATTTCCCAGGGAAACGAAATCAAGTTGGGATCACGGATATCCAAACGTAAACGCAGCGGACGTGTTTTACCCCCAGCGATCCCCTGGCTGTGGGCAAAGGCGGTATCGATCGCCCCGGAAAATAGCCACTGCCACATTACCAAGCCCAAATGCTGCATCAGCCGAGTACTTTGGCTCGCTGGCGGCAGGTCATCGATCGAGGAACCACCAGCCACTCTGGAAGCCGTCAATTGGGGATAGAGATTGCAATCAAAGCTAGAGCTGAACATTTCTTGCCAAGAGTGCCAAGCTTCGGTCAGTCGATCGTCCCAATTACAATCATGATGAACGTAGCCCCCCGGATAGGGCGCTTTCAGAACCCAGATCGCATAGTTTTGCGGCTCGCTGCTAACGAGCTTTTCTAGAGCTAAGCTAAGTGAGGGATGATCATGACTAGACATTAACAGCGGCCACAAGGATGACTAAGACGGTTTAATGAGGCTTGCCGAATTGATGGGCTTGATAATAGAGCACCTTATACATTCTAACGGATAACCCCCGATATATATTCCGACTGCCATTCTTTGCTTTTTTAAGTAATGCCAAGTGTAGTCTTTTGTCTACTAAAAATTACAACTCTGCTTTAGCCAAATCATCCATAACATTGCGGTTCTCTGGAGTAATTGCCCCCCGACTTTCTTGGACAGCAGCAGTCATAAAGCCTTTAAACAGTGGATGGGGATTGCTGGGGCTAGAGTGGAACTCGGGGTGAAACTGGGTGGCTAAGAAAAAGGGATGGTTGGGTAGTTCGATAATTTCGACCAACCGACCGTCAGGAGATGTACCACTGACTAGGTAGCCATGTTCTAGAAATAAATCCCGATAGGCGTTGTTGAATTCATAGCGGTGACGATGACGTTCGTAAACTACTTGCTGTTCGTAAAGCTGGGCAGCCAATGTGCCTTCGCCCAGACGGCAGGGGTACAAACCCAAACGCATGGTACCACCTAGGTCTACTACATCATGTTGTTCTGGGAGCAGGTTGATAACTGGGTTTTCGGTTTCTGGGTTGAACTCGGAACTATGGGCGCCGGGCAAATGAGCGATGTTTCTGGCCCATTCGATTACTGCGGACTGCATTCCTAAGCAGAGGCCAAAGAAGGGAATCTGATGTTGGCGAGCATAGGAGATGGCCGCGATTTTGCCGTCTACGCCGCGAATACCAAAGCCACCAGGCACTAAGATGCCATGCATCCCTTGCAACTGCCGATCGATGTTGTCCGCAGTCAGGTCTTCGGAATCAATCCATTCAATTTCTAGTTTGCTGCCAGTGGCGATCGAGCTGTGGCGCAGGGCTTCTACTACCGATAAATAAGCATCAGAGAGCTTGGTGTATTTGCCCACAATGCCAATTTTGACCACTTCTACTGAGGAATACAGCCGATCGACCATGGCACTCCATTTAGCTAGATCGGGGGGGCGCTGTTCCATTTTGAGCAGGTTGAGGGTTTGGATGGCCAAGCCTTCTTTTTCCATGAT
>JANOXZ010000049.1:0-6375 GCA_031418695.1 Synechococcales cyanobacterium VAR_35_metabat_10 | reverse complement strand
GCCTCACGTTGATACTCTTCAGGGGTCGCAATATTCCAATATGAAGGAACTCCGATTTAATGCTTCAGATGGAGTATGGCGAGTAGCATTTGCCTTTGATCGCAAGCGCCAAGCTATTATTTTGTTCGCTGGAGATAAATCAGGGGTAAGCCAAAAGAGATTCTACAAACAGTTAATACAGATAGCTGATCAAAGATTTACCAATCATCTCAACAAAAAGCCGGAGGCGAAAGATGGGAACCCCACTACGGAACAAGATAGCTAGTCTTCCAAAGGAGCGCCAAGCCAAAATTAAGGCGATGGCAGATGAATTAATAGCGGAGGAGATGACATTACGAACTTTGCGCCAAGCGAGGCAGTTAACACAAGAGCAAGTAGCAAGTCGATTGAATATTGGGCAAGACGCAGTTTCGCGGATGGAGAGCCGAAATGATATTCACCTATCGACGTTAACTCAAGCAGTCCAAGCTATGGGCGGAGAGCTTGAGTTGTTAGTTAAGTTCCCTGATAGACCACCCATAAAGCTGGCAGGTTTTCAGGATAGGCTCAACGATGTATCGTGAAAGAAGTTTGCGTTTGACTCGGTGAGGAATCGATCGCAAAGCATCTCCCTACAGGAGAACCGACTCCATCAAAGACCCTAATCCAATGGCAAAACTAACCCCCAACATTCCCTAAGAAGACCTGGGCGACTGCCACCAGATTGCAGAGTTCAGCGCAGCTTGGGTCATGAAGTCCAGCGAATCTGTCAGCTACCTTGCTCTCTCTGATTTCCGCCCCGAGCGATGTGGTTCTACGGTGGTGCGGCGGGCTAGCTTTGGGGATATTGAAGCTCTTGCCGGTGAGCTGCCGGTGCTTTCTCAGCGGAATTATCGAATTGGTTGTGAGCAAGGGGTCGTTGTTATTGAGGCTGCGGTGATTGATCGGCAGTATCGGTGGGTGGTTGCTTTGGAGCCATCGATCGTTGTTGAGGTTGGAGAGCTACCCGTGGTGCCGAGGCGGACTGTTGATCACTTTGGAGTCAAGAATTCTGTTGAGGGTGATCGGGATTCTGAGAGGCTTGGGGTTTGATCGAGTATAGTAGAAGCGAAGCGATCTCCGCGCCCGTTAATTCGTCGCCAGTGATAGATTCTCAGTGGGAGCGATCAGATAATTGCACTTGTTGGTAGTCAGTGAGGCTACGTTTTTGGGTAAAGTTGATGGCAGGCGCGCGGACTCCGGCAAAAACGAAACCTCCCCAGCCCCCTCGATATTGGCATTTTTTTCTAATACTTATCTAATCAGATATTCAAAAAGCATTTAGTTGTACTCTCCAGGAAGATCAGTTTTTCTAACTGTAATCCTGTCAACTTTCTTCCCTGACATTCTCAATAATTCATCGCCTGAAAATTCAAAACCAAGCTTTAGTGCTATGCTTGCAACCTCATCTGCGGTTGATGCTGCGATTACCTCGTTTTTAAGTTTAGGGTCAGACTGCATTTTCTTTAAAAATGCTTCGATTTGCTCAAAAGCCATATTTAAAATTCCTAAGTATGTTCTCTAACACTAGCAGCAGAAGGACTAAAGCACAGGCTTTACTGAAATAACGATCGCCACTGCGTTAAAAAAATACCCCGCCCGAATCGGTAAGGTTGCTTTTCGTGTGGACTTTTAGTTAAATCTCCTCAATTGGAACTGATGAAAAATGAGATGCATAGCGTTGCCCATCACCCGCCGCATATCACCTCTGCATCATAACCGATCGACTCTCTACAGTCGGTGTGCATGGGCGTTGTTAGGAGGCTTTTATTATGATGGAAAATAGCTTTCTAGATAACTTAAGGTAAATCGTTTTGTTTCTGTGACTAGGCGTTGCCGAAAACTTTTCTCTTGACTAAGGGACAACCAGAGCAAAGTTCCAATCGCCTTCACCAACACAAACGAGATCGCCTCATAATCCGTGGAGTCCAAGCCTGAATAATATTGGGACAACGACGTTGCAAAATTTTGAATGAGTTGGGCATCAGCCGCATCTTCGATTTCGGCTAATTCCGGAACAATTCCTTGCACCTGAATGAAGATAGCATGGTAGCCCGGATAGTCCGTGAAAAATTGATCCGTCGCATCAATGATCTGAGCGACATAGTTAGACAACGGCAGATCAGTCATATCAGCCGCATCCAGTGCCACAAATCTTTGGTGCAGTTGTTCCATATACTGCATCGCTAACGCTTGCACAATTGCCTCTTTGTCGGGGAAAAACTGATAGAGCGACCCGATCGGGACCTTTGCCCGAGCGGCGATCGCGTTCGTCGTCGCCGCACTGTAGCCCTCAGTGATGAACATCTGCTCTGCCACATCTAAGATCTGCTTCACTCGCTCCTGACTCCGAGCCTGTCGGGGTTGTCGCCGCATTCCGGTTGATTTTTGCGGGTCTATAGCCATAGGAATTCGCTGTGCTTTAAAGATAAGTGAGTATTACTCATATTTCACTTGACAATAAGTGAGCGATGCTCATATTATAAAATCATGAGTGTTGCTCATATATTAACCTGATTCCGCTGAATTTTCTGGAGATTTTGTCATGAAAATTATTCAAGCAATGCTGATTTTCAAGTCTTTTATGGCTATGTTGCTCGTTGATGACAGCCTAAAATCAGTCTTTGAGCTGTCATCTGCCTTGTTAGATACCCCGGCTTTTGACCTGGCGGCGAAACACCTAAAAGGAGATCCGGCTTGTGCTGCACTGATTAATGATCGCTATACCCCCCCTGTCCATGACCTCGATCAATTACTTACTTATCCTGATAATTCTCTAGGCTACATTTACGCCAACGCCATGAAAGAGTCAGGATTGAACCCTAATTTACATGTGGGTCTAACGGCTGAATCGGATGCTCATTATGTCGAACTGCGACTCAGTCAAACCCATGATATCTGGCATGTTCTAACTGGATTTGACACATCGGAAAATGGTGAAATCGGATTACAGGCGTTTCATCTCCCTCAGTTACCTTACCCACTGGCAACAATGTTGATTGCCAATAGTTTGATCGCTGCTACTTTGTTCGATTCCACGCAGTTGCCATCTTTGCTAGCGGCGATTGCCCAAGGTTGGCGGATGGGTGAAACAGCTCAGGCTTTATTCGGTCAAAAGTGGGAAGAGGCATGGGATAAGCCACTGACCCAATGGCAAGCGGAGTTAAATATTCAACCAATTCAGGGGTAAATTGTTTTGAAATTACTGTAGCGAAATCACCCCAACCTTAGCCATCACCATGCCAATAAAGGCAAAGTATCTTATAATATTTCCTAGATAGGGAACATTTTTGATATGAACAAGATTTTCACACCTAACGAAGCCGCTGCCCTGATTCAGATCTCCCCCAAGCGGATCTACAAAGAGATTGAGTATCAGATTATTCGTTCTAGTACGCCCAACCACAATCAACTTTCCTTTGGAACGCTAGTATATCTTCGTGCCCTCAAAGAAATTAACTTCGATTTTTCCGTCAGTTATAGAATTCATTTGTATGGAGCACTACAAACCGCCTGGGAACAGCAAACTGCTTCCCTGGAATTTGGTAAATTTTTCACTCTCAAAGTAGGTGAAATCGGTCAAGAACTTCAAACACTGATAGATCGGTTTGAAACTTGGAAAGCCAAGTTGGTCAATAACCCCAATATTCTAGGCGGTGAAACAGTCTTTCCTGGCTCACGGCTATCGGTACAACGAATTGGTGGCTCTCTAGAGCGAGGTGAAACCCTAGAGGTTTTGCAGGAAGATTATCCTTACTTAACCGATGAAGATTTTGACTTTGCCCGGATCTTTGTTAAAGCTTATCCCATTCAAGGTAGACCCAAACTAGATGAAGTTCATAATTGACGAAGACTTGTCGCCGCGCGTGGCCAGGTATCTTTGCCAAGAATTTTGCTTTGATGCTATTGCTGTCAGGGACAGAGGTTTACTAGGTGCTACCGATCCAGAGGTATTAGAATATGCTTTCAACGAAGACCGCATTTTAGTCACAGCTAATGTGCGAGATTTTGAGAAGTTGGGTGCTGCGATTGAGATTCATTCTGGGATTATTCTAATCCAGGAAGGAGATTTATTAGCAACAGAGCAAATTGAGCTGATGAATACTGTAGTCGGGGTTCTCCAAGCTGAAATTGCGATCGGGAAAGATCTAGTTAATCGAGTTCTTTATGTCTCGATTGATGGGACTACAAAATTTAAAAATCTACCCGATTAACGGTGAGACAACGATTCGTGTAACTTAGTATCATGACGTGCCTTAAACCTCTGAATAGCAATACTTTCAAGGATTCATTATCAAAAGAACAGTGAGCAGTTTCACTGAACAGGATTTATCAGAAATGACGCTTAGCATAAATTCCTTGAAACCTTTGCCCATAAACAAAAAATCGTCTCGAAAAGTACAGCTTCTGCAACATGCCGATATTGTTAGAGTCGATCGCCTTTGGCGCAAGCAGAGCTATCGATCCCCAAAACCAAAATTCCACCAGCCCGATAAAAATCCTCGTCACTCCCAGCCCCACTACGTTCCACCGAACACCCAGTATCACCCAACAACAGCCCTAGCCACAAATCCAACAAAGACAACTTTGATCGCCTCTGCAAATCCAACCGCGAAATCTCCCCAACCTTAGCCATCACCTTCCGCACCTTCGCCGCCCAAGCCGGAATATCCTCACTGTGAGCATTGCCCAAAATCTCCTTGATCGCATCGATTTTCTGCAACTCATCAGCCACCAATCGATCGGCCTCTGAACCCACTTTAATCACTGACTGCCGCTCTTCAGGGTAGTAATGCTCCGACTCCAAATAATGGTCATCGTTTAGATTGAAGGTGCGGAGATAAAGATGCGCCCACAGCTCATCATCAATCACCGGCTCTTCCTCCGGTAAATAAGCCGCCGAAATCTCAGCCAGAACGATTTCAGCCTTCGATCGAAAGATCTCACCAATTTCCCCGATCGCTCTCGCCCCATCAATCAAATCCAAGCCATCCAAATGACTACAAAGCATCACCATGTCCGCAGTAGCCGGTGTGGCCTGGGCAACCGCGAAGATCTGCCACAAGTCCAGCTCTAATTGTTGGTGTTGGTCGTGTTGAGGTTTCTTTCGCATAATGGGCAAGGACGAATGGGACACAGACTAGGATGTAGCTCGACTTTGCTGGCAAATTTGCTCAGCTCCACCTCAAGCTCAGTTGAACAAGCCTTCAAGATATCGGCCATCATTCCCACCACCTGAGACGGAGACAGACCCAAGCAGTGCATAGGTTTCACGCTCAGCACTTTCCTGTTGCCCTGCCAGATTTCAGCAGCGATCGCGTGAACCGGGGCATCCTGGCGCTCTCGGTAGAAGATGACGCTGGCAGCGGTGCCGATGGGGTGATCGATCGCTATAGTTGCATCAGAGTTAATCGTAGTATTCGTTGATTGCTCTGCGTGGTTCGATCGCAGTGCCTGTGTTTTTATCGATCGGCGTTGCTGGCTGATGCGCTCTTTGTTTCGCTGGTAGTGTCGGCGGTTGGGGCATCGATCGGCTAGCCCTTAAGCCTTGGATTCTATTGAAAGTGGCTCACTTAGCTCTCGGGAAATTAATCGAAACTCCTTGCCCCTTCCAGCTATTTGTTGCTCAGGTTCTGATCGCATTAGACCGCCGATTGGCGATACTTGTCCCTCGCCTACAAAAAAATATTCCGAAATCCGCTGCCCGTCAGAAGTTGCCTCGAAATCTTTGCACCCATCACAGCTTCCCTTCGGGTTTACGGCACATTTTAAATGTGCTGATTGAGCATTGTATCGACAGTTGGTATTATTGTATTCCGCGCCTACTCTTAAATTCTGATTTGCAAGAATTTGTTGAATCGGGATAAAACTTGATTGTTTTTTCCGATAAGGTCGATTAATGCTATAAATTCGATCAACGGCAGATTCATCAATGGAAATCTGCTCAGTGATTCCATCGCAATAATAATTGTGAATTAAAGTTTCTTGTATTAACTCAAGATCGATGCGATGGAATGATTCTACTCCCCGTAATATTTCCAGAGCAAGCTCGACTCTTTCATTAGCAACAGATAAAAGCTTGCAATAAAAGAAATCATCCTGGAAAATATCAGTTGTTGATTTCACCTCTAAAGCTAACTTTGAGCCAACCGGCAGCTCCAGAATTTCTTTAAGGTTTAGTGCTTTCATTTTTACCGTATTGTAAACTCGATCGCATTTCCAAATTGAGCTTCTCCCTCCTTATCGTTGAAACGGATAATATCATCGTTGTCTATTTTACGGGTAGCAACTTAAAGCGGGACACTTACCTATTCTGAGCAGATAGCAAAACCAGAAGAAAGCCCATGCAATTGATCA